>JALOKS010000252.1 GCA_025456385.1 Thermoanaerobaculales bacterium
TTGCGGACCGGCGCCACGTGGTGGATGAGGTCGTCCTCGGCGAGCGAGAACACCGCGCCGCAGCAGTTCCAGCGCTCGAGCTCGTGGTACTCCACGCCGAGGAGCTCGAGGGCCGCGAGCGCCGCCCCCTCGAGGTTGGCGGCCTTGGACTTCAGGGTGCAGCCGGGGTAGTAGGCGATCTTCATCTCAACCTCAGGCGGTCAGCTTGCGGAAGGTGCTGACCATGGCGATCTGCGGCGCGCCCGCGATGGTCTCCTTCGGGATCGCACCGATCGTGATCAGGTCCTCGTTCTGCCGCAGTGCGAGCAGGCGCACCGCCTCGAAGACCTTCGGCACCTCGATGCCGCGCGGACAGCGCACCTGGCAGGTGTGGCAGGACGCGCAGAACTCGCCGATACGGGCGTCGATCACCCGCTCGACGAGTCCGAACTGCAGGTAGTGGATCCCCTGGCGGGTGGTCATGCCCATCGACTCGACCATCGGGCAGACCGCCGAGCAGGTGCCGCACTGCATGCACTCGGAGACGTTCTCACCCGACAGCTCGGCGATGCGCGCCAGCGCCTTCTGGCGCTCCTGGCTCAGGCTGCCTGGGATGTGGAGGCTTCGAACGGTGGTTGTCAGCTCGCCTTCCATGGACGCTCCCTTCCCGTGCCTCGGTCATGATAACGGAATGTGAAAAACTGCACAAGCCTGCGACGGCGTATCGGTTTCAGGCCCGCCGGCCCCTCGGCGCCGCGATTCACGGCGCGGCCGACACCCTCCTGCCGGCACCGCCCCAGAGGCGCTGGTAGTTCTCCCGATCAGCGCCCGGGCAGGCGCACCCAGACCACGTCGACCACGATGTCGAGGGGGTACTCGGGCGCGTGGCGCACGAGCTGCGGGCGGTAGCTCTCGCGCAGCCCAGGGACGTCGTGCAGCGCGCGCTCGGCTGCGGCGAGCACGGTGGCGTCGTCGTCGACCTGCGGCAGCGACCGGCCGGGATAGAGCAGCGTCGGCCGCGCCGCCAGCGCCTCGGGGAGCCCCCACAAGCGGTGGCCGGGCTCGCCGGAGCCCGGGCTCGAGACGAGCGAGCACAGACCGTACATGTCGAAGGTCGGCAGGCCCGAGGCGTAGGGCAGCGCACCGGCCGGGCCAGTCGCCAGCGTCGCACCCTCGGGCGCCGAAGCGCCGATCCACCGCCCCAGCGCCTCCCACCACCGCGACTGCACGCGGTGTACCGCCATGTCCCGCGCGAGCGCGCCGACCAGCGGCGGCCGCGGCTCGTGCAGCGGCATCGTCTGCAGCGCGCCCCACAGCACGAGGCCGACGAGCAGCGGCGCCCGCCTCCGCGCGGGATGCACGGCGACGGCCGCCGCCAGCACGACCAGCAGCGGCAGCAGGTAGCGGCTGCCCGGCATCCAGTCGCCGCCGCGCAGGGCGACGACCAGGGTCCAGCCGAGCGCCGGCAGCAGCGCGGGCAGCCCCGCCCGCGCGCGCAGCACCGCCGGCGCCGCGAGCAGCAGCGGCCACCATTCGAGGAACGCGCTGCCGAGGTAGGAGCCGCCGAGCGCCGCGGGAGCCGCCGCGGCGAAGCCCTTCACCAGCACCGAGCGCGGCAGCGGCGTACCGAAGTAGACGAGGCGCACCGCGGCGAGGGTGGCGCCTGCCGCGAGCGCCGCGACCACCGCCGCCTTCCCGGCCCGCCCGAGGCGGCGCCACGCCGGCAGCGCGAAGGCCGCGAGCAGCGCGCCCTCCGGACGCAGCAGCGCGGCCAGGACGCCGCCGAGAGCCGCCGGACGCGCGCGCTCGGCTGCGGCTCCGGCGGCTACCAGCCACAGCGCCGTTGCGAAGGCCGTCGTCTCGAGACCGGTCGCGGCGTACAGCACCGGCGTCGGCAGCGCCGCCCAGGCGATCGCCGCCGCGGCGCCGCCCTCCGGCCCGGCGAGGCGGCGGCCCGCCAGCGCCGCGAGCGCGGTCGCCAGCGGCGCGAGCAGCAGCGACAGCAGGCGCCCGACGACCCCGGCCTCGAGGCCGCTCAGGCGGCTGCCGAGCGCGAGCGCGCCGATCCAGAGGCCGCCGCTCGCGCCCTCGATGCGTTCGCCGGGGTTGAAGACCGGCCCCTCCCCCGCCGCCAGGTTGGCGGCGTAGCGGAACTGGATGTAGGCGTCGTCGACCAGCCCGTCGCAGGCCACCGCGAGGGCGAGGGTCGCCGCCACCGCGAGCACCGCCGCGACGCCGCCCCGCCGCCGCGCCACCTGGACCGCTGCGAGCAGGAGCACCACGCCGGCGAGCCACCACGCCAGCGGCTCGCCGAGCGCTTCGAGGAGGGTGGCGACGGTCGCGCTGCTGCGGGTGAAGCCCTCCGGCAGCACCAACGGGATCATGAGGCCACGGTACCACGGGCCTCCGCGCGGCCAGGGGCCCGGCCACCGCGCAGCCCCGGCCATGACGGACCCGCGGGCAGGAGCGGGAACGACTCGCCGACGCGGGTTGAAGACATCGTGTCGGTCGACCAGCGGTGCCGAAACCGCCGACACCTCGTCCGCCGGCCGCAGCCGCGCATGCGACACCTGCGGCGCCGCCGCGCCCAGCCGTAGGCTCAGGGAGATGTGGACGACGGCGCGCTGCTATTCTGCGGGCGGTGGACTGGATCGTCTCGCTCACCCCAGAGGCTGCGGCCGAGCCCCTCGCCGCTCTGGCGAAGCCGCCCGCCGGGGCCTCGATCGTCGAGCTGCGGCTCGACCTCATGCCGGGGCTCGACCTGCGGGCGGCGGTGGCCGCCTGCCCGCTGCCAGTGCTCGCCACCCTGCGTTCCGAGGCCGAGGGGGGCCGCGGGCCGGTGGACCCGACCGCGCGGCGCTCCGCCCTCGAGGCCGCGCGCGACGCGGGGGCGGCCCTCATCGACCTCGAGCAGGCGCGCGATGCGCTGCTCGGTCGTGAGCTCGGCCTGCCGCCGGAGCAGACCGTCCTCTCCTGGCACGACCCCCACGGCACCCCGGGCGAGCTGGCTCCGATCGCCGAACGGCTGCTGGCGTCGACGGCGCGCTGGGTGAAGATCGTGCCGACCGCACGGTCCCTCGCCGACCTCGAGGCCGTGCTCGCCCTCCACGCGCGCTGCAACACCGGCCCGCGCGCGAGGCGGCGGCTGATCGCCTTCGCCATGGGCGCGCCCGGCCTCGCGAGCCGCTACCTGGCACCGCTGCTCGGCCCCCCGCTGTCCTTCGCGGCCTGGCGCGAGGGCGCCGCGGCGGCACCCGGCCAGCTCGGAGTCGGCCGTCTCGAGGCCGCGATCGCCCACCTCAACGGGCCGCCGCAACGCCTCTACGGCGTGGTCGGCGCCGACGTGAGCGCGAGCCTCAGCCCCGCACTGCACGGCGCCGCGGCGCGGGGCCTCGCCCTGCCCTTCCTGATGGTGCCGCTCAGCGTGTCCGACCCGGCCGAGCTCGGCGAGCTCTTCGCGCCGGCCGGCGCCACCTGCTTCGACCGCGTCGGCCTCGCCGCGCACGGCTGGGCGGTGACGACGCCATACAAGGCTGCCGCGGCGCAGGCCGCCACGCTGCGAGCGCCGCGCGTGCGCCGCGCCGGAGCGGCCAACACGCTGATCCTGAAGCCCGCACAGGTCGTGGCGGAGAACACCGACGCCGACGGCGTGGTCGGCTCGCTCGCGAGCCTCGACCTCGACCCGCGCGGGCGCACGGCGGTCGTCCAGGGGACCGGCGGCGCGGCACGAGGCGCGGCGGTCGGTCTGCACTTGGCCGGCGCGACGGTTCTCCTCCGCGGGAGGGACGCGCGGCGCGCCGGGTCCACGGCCGCCGCACTCGGCATGGCCTCGCTCGCGCCCGACGCACCCGCGCCGAAGGCCGCGATCCTCGTCAACGCGACGCCCCTCGGCCGCGCGGAGGGCGAGCCGACTCCGTTCGCCGACAGCGAGGTGGCGGCCGCCGCAGCCGTGGTCGACATGGTCTACGGTGACCAGCCGACACCGCTCGCGAGATGCGCGGGCGAGCACGGCGTTCCCCTCGCCGACGGCCGCGAGGTGCTCCTCCACCAAGGTATCGCGCAGTTCGCCGCCTTCGCGCAGACGGTGCCGCCGAAGGACGCGATGCGCGCCGCGATCCGTCGTTAGAACGTCTGCACGCTCTCCGCTCAAACGTTCTAACGGATGCCGACTGCCTCGCGCACCTCGTCCATGAGAGGCGCCACGGTCTCCCGGGCTCGCGCAGCGCCGGCGGCGAGGATGCGCTCGACCTCGGCGGGGTCGCTCTTCAGCTCCTCGTACCGGGCGCGCGCGCCGCCGAAGGTCGCGAGGTAGTACTCGAAGAGCTTCTTCTTCATCTCGCCGTAGCCTGTGCCGCCCTCGCGGAAGGCGCCTTCGACCCATGTCCGTTCGGCGCCGTCCGGCGCGAAGAGCTTGAGGAGGTGGTAGAGGGCGTTGTCGGCTGTCGGCTTGGGGGCCTCGACCGGGGTCGAGTCGGTGACGATCGACATGATCGTCTT
>JALOKS010000253.1 GCA_025456385.1 Thermoanaerobaculales bacterium
CAGTCCCGGACCGTAGTAGACGATCTTGGCGTTGAGCTTGCGCAGCGCGTAGTTGAAGAAAACCATGCCTGTCCTTCGGCCGGATTAGCCCTTTCGTCCTTTGATCATAACCCGGATCGGAACCCCGTCAAAACCGAAGGCCTCGCGCAGCACGTTCTCGAGCGAACGCATGTATGAGAAGTGCGGCGTGCTCTGCAGATTCGTGAAAAGGGCGAAGTGCGGCGGGCTCCGGCGGACCTGGGAGCCGTAGAACAGCCGCGGCGCCTTCGCCGACGACGACGGCGGCGGGCGCCGGTCCCAGGCCTCCCGCAGGACCCGATTGAGGTCCGCGGCCGACACGCGCAGGGTGTAGGCACGGTCGACCTCGCGCATGGCGGGAAAAAGGCGGTGCACGCCGCGGCCGTTGAGCGCGGAGAGGTAGACCTTGGGCGCGTGCCGCATGAACTTGAGGTGCTGGTCGGCCTGGGCCTCGAGCCGCCGCCGGCCGGCCTCGCGGTCCGCCACCAGGTCCCACTTGTTGACGACCAGGATGAGCCCGCGACCCGCCTCCCAGGCGTAGCCGCCGACGTGCGCGTCCTGCTTCGTGATCCCCTCGACGGCATCGACGACCAGCAGGCAGATGTTGGCGCGCTCAAGGTAGCGGCGGGCCATCACCACCGACAGCACCTCGGGGCCGCGGTCGGTGCGACCCTTGCGGCGGATGCCGGCGGTGTCCACCAGCGTGTAGCGCACGCCGTCCTTGATCAGCACGGTGTCGACGGCGTCGCGGGTGGTGCCGGGGATCTCGCTCACCAGCTGCCGCTCGTCGTCGAGAAGGCGGTTGACGAGCGAGGACTTGCCGACGTTCGGCCGGCCGATGACGGCGACCGGGATCCCTTCGTCCGCGGCCGAGGCCGGCTCCTCGTCCGCGTCCACCGGGGGCAGGTGCGGCGCGAGGGCCTCCCACAGAGAGTCGATGCCGGTGCCGTGCTCGGCCGAGACGAGCGCCGGCTCACCGAGGCCGAGGGCGAAGAACTCGGCAGAGCCGAGGTCGACCAGGCGCCGGTCGGCCTTGTTGACCACCGGCACCACCGGCACGCCGAGGCCGCGCAGGTAGGCCGCGATGTCGCGGTCCTCCGGAATCGGCCCCGCCTCGCCGTCGAGGAGGAAGAGCACGGCGTCGGCGCCGCGGATCGCGGCCTCCGCCTGGCCGCGGATCAGCGGCACGAAGCGATCCTCGTCCTCGAGAAGCAGGCCGCCGGTGTCGACGATCGTGATCGTGCCGCCGCCGGGGCGCTCCGCCTCGCCGACGATGCGGTCCCGCGTCACCCCGGGGAGGTCGTGGACCAGGGCCCGGCGGCTGCGGGTCAGCCGGTTGAAGAGGGTGGACTTGCCGACGTTCGGCCGGCCGACCACGACGACGACGGGAGGCGCGCTCAACCGGCGGTCCCGGTCGGCGCCTCCGGGCTCTCCGGCACCGGGGTCTCCTGCGACAGGATCGAGCGCCCGACAACCAGCCAGCGCCCGTCAACCATCCGCAGCTGGAGGACGGTCCGCTGCACCGTGCTTTCGAAACGCCCCTTCTCGATCCCGGTAGCCGCGCCGAAACGGGTGATATCCCAGACCTCGACCAGGCGCACGCTCGCGTTGATGCGGCGGAAGACACTCATCGTCTCGACGTCGAAACCGATCAGTGTGGCGTCGACGCGATCGCCGGTGCTCTGCAGGAGCTCCTTGAGCAGCGCGTGCACCGCCGCGATCTCATTCGGGCTCGCGTGCCCTTCGAGGGACCGCGTGTCGAGCGTCGAGTAGGCCTCGGCAAGCGCCTCGAGGTAGCCGCGCACCGCAGCTTCCACGGCCAGCCGTTCGGCCGGGCTCGGCTCGGTGTTCTCGCAGCCTGCCGCGAACAGCGCGAGCGCCGCCGCGAGACCGACCGCCAACGCGGGGCGCGCCCTGGTGATCACCGCCTCATGTCGTGCCATGGGTGGAGGATAACACCCCTGCCGTCGCCGCGGCGGGTTAGACTGGCCGCGAGCGACCGGGTGGATACTCCGACAGCCCATCCGCCCGGGGGGAGGTCGGGATGGCGCAGCCGCGGAGGGTCATCGTCGTCGGCGGCGTCGCGGCCGGGCAGGCGGCGGCCGCAGGCGAAGGTCACCGTCCTCGAGCGCGGCGACCACATCTCGTACGGCGCCTGCGGCATGCCCTACAACATCGAGGACCCCGCGCGCCCGATCGAGGACCTCGTCGTGCTGTCGGCCGCCGAAGCGCGCGACACACGCGGCATCGACCTCCGGCTGCGCCACGAGGTCATCGGAATCGACCTCGCGGCCGGCACGGTGACGGCGCACGACCGCGACGCCGGCGGCGAGCGGCGGGAGTCCTTCGACGCCCTCGTCATCGCCACCGGGGCGCGGGCGATTCGCCTGCCGCTAACGGGCTTCGACCTGCCGGGCGTGCACGTGCTGCGCGAGCTCGGGGACGGCGCGGCGCTCAAGGCCGCGCTCGAGCATGGACCGCGCCGGGCGGTGATCGTCGGCGCCGGCTACATCGGCATGGAGATGGCGCACGTCCTCACCGCGCGAGGCCTCGCGGTCACTGTGCTCGAGAGGCTGCCCCAGCTGCTGCCCGGCTGGCACCCGGAGACCGTCGCCCGGGTCGACGAGGTGCTCGGCGCGCACGGCGTCGAGCGGCGCACCGGCGTCACCGTCGAGGCCGCCGAGCCGGGACCGGACGGGCGCGTCGCCGCGGTCCTCACCGACGGCGGCCGCCTCGAGGCCGAGCTCGTGCTGGTGGCCGCGGGGGTGCGGCCGAACGCGGAGCTAGCCGCCGCCGCCGGCCTCCGCATCGGCGACAGCGGGGCGATCTGGGTCAACCAGAGCCAGCTCACCTCACACGAGGCGGTGTGGGCCGCCGGCGACTGCGCCGAGGCCTACCACCGGGTCCTGCGCCGCAATGCCTGGCTGCCGCTCGGCACCACCGCCAACAAGCAGGGCCGCATCGCCGGTGCCAACATCACCGGCGCCGCCGAGCGCTTCCGGGGAATCGTCGGCACCGCCGGCTTCGTGGTCTTCGAGCTCGAGGTCGCGCGTTCCGGGATCGGCGAGGAGGAGGCGCGCCGCGAGGGCTTCGACCCGGTCTCCGTCACCATCCGCCAACGCTCGCGCGCCCACGGCTACCCGGGCGGCTCTCCGGTCCAGGTGCGGCTGCTCGCCGACCGCGAGACCGGCCTCCTGCTCGGCGGCGAGCTCGTCGGCCGCGAAGGGGCGGCGCTGCGGGCCAACATCCTCGCCGCAGCCCTCGCCAACCACATGACGGTGGGCGACCTGCAGGGCCTCGACCTCGCCTACGCGCCCCCATTCGCCCCGGTCTGGGACCCGGTGCTCGTCGCCGCCAACCAGCTCGCCAAGGAGGTCGCCGCCCAATGAGCCGCAAGCTGAACCTCACCTGCCCGCACTGCCAGTCCGCGCTGGTGGTCGATGTCGACGCCGGCGTCGTGGTCAGCCACGCCCCGCCCGTGCGGACGGCCGAGAAGACCGACTTCGAGACCCGGCTCAGGCAGATCGAGAGCGACAAGAGCCGCGCCGCCGAGCGGATGGCGGAGGCCATGCGCAAGGAACAGTCCAGGGACCGCTTGCTCGAGGACCGCTTCCGCGAGCTCCTCGACGGCGCCAAGAGCTCGAAGGACGAGGGCACGCCGATCAGGGATATCGATCTCGATTGACTGCGGATTTCGGATTTCGGATTTCGGATTTGCGCCCGACCACCCCCGCGGTCAGTTCTGCGTTCTCAGTCTTCGATCTTGAGCCATGGGTTTCCAGCCGCCCCTCCGGCACGCGCGACGGGTAGAGCACGACTGTGGTTTCAGAGTGCGCGAGAGCGTGCCCATCGCCTGCGTGCCTCTCGACGAAAGAGAAAACCCGCCCCCCGGGATCTTGGGAGGGCGGGCGGAAATTCCGAATTCCGAATTCCGAATTCCGAATTCTTAATTCGATTGTGCTGCTTCCGCTGCCGCCGCCTGCTCCGGCGCCTTCTTCGGCGGCACCTCGACTCCCTTCAGCCGCAGCTCCTCGTCGATGATCGCCTCGAAAGCCTCGATCGGCTGGGCGCCGGTGACGACGCGGCCGTTGATCATGAAGCCCGGCGTTCCCGTGATGCCGAAGCTGCGCGCCTCCTTCATGTCGGCTTCGACGCGCGCGCCGTAGCTGCGGCCGTCGACGCAGGCGGTGAAGCGTTCGCCGTCCATTCCGAGCTCGGCGGCATGCGCGATCATGCCGTCGCGATTCATGGTCCGCTGGTTGGCGAACAGCCAGTCGTGGAACTCCCAGTACTTGCCCTGGTCGCCCGCGCAGAGGGCGGCCTCGCCGGCGAGCTGCGCCTGCGGGTGGTTCGGCAGCGGCAGGTTCTTGAACACGTGCCGGACCTTGCCCTGGTAGCGAGCGAGGAGCTCGTCGAGGGTCGACTGCACGCGGGCGCAGTAGGGGCACTGGTAGTCGGTGTACTCGACGATCACGACGGGAGCACCGGCTGGACCCCGGGTCGGCGTACCCTCTGCAACCTCGACCGCGACGCGCGGCGGCTCGAGCAGGATCTTCACCCCGGCCTCGGCGAAGAGCGCCTGCCGCAGCTCGTCGCGCAGCTGCATCGCGCGCTGCTGCTGCAGAGCCTGCACGACCTGCGCGCGGGCCTGCGCATCGTCCTCCGCGAGTCGGGCGCGGTACATCGACATCACCTTGACGATCTCAGCCTCGTCGGGCTCGCCCATCTTCGATTCGATGTAGCGTCCCACGTACTCGTCCTCGCCGACGCCGTCGGCGGCAGCCTTGGCCGCGACCAGCCGCCGGAAGATCTCCTCGTTGAGCCCGGCGACCGAGGCGTCGTAGATGTCCTGACGGAGCTTGACCAGGGACGGGCCGACCAGCCCCTCCATCTCGGCGGCGGTGATCGCGGTGTCGCCGTAGCTCGCGACCACACGTTCGCTCTCGGCCGCCGGCGCCGCCGCTTCCTGCTGCGCGCAGGCGACCGCGGCGGCGGCCAACAGGGCGCACGAGGCAAGCACTCCCATCGCTCGTGTTTTCATGATGTCTCCAGTCTCCCGGCCGCGCGGACACCTGCGGCGCCCGGCGACGGAGCGCCCACTATGGATGGATCAGGGGCCGCGGTCAATGCCCGCGCCACCCGCGGCTCAGCGTTCGAGACGGGCGAGCGCGACGTCGAGCTCGTCCAGCGTGGGCGTCGCGAGCACGCCTTCCGGCAGGTGCTCGAGCTTGGCCGCGCCCGCGCCGCCGACCCAGAGCTCGATCGCCGCCGGCAGCTCCGCGCGGATCGCCGCCACCGCCGCGAGCGTCCGCTCCTCGGGCGCGAAGAGGCTCACCGAAAGGCCCACGGCCGCAGCGCCCAGGGCCTCCGCTGCACGAACGATCTCCACTCCCGGAAGGTGCGGCCCGAGGACGTGCACCGAGCGGCCGCCCGACGCGATCGCGAGCGCCGCGATCTGCAGGCCGAGGGAGTGGAGCTCGTCGGGCAGGGTCGCGAGCACCACCGGGCGGCCCAGCGCGGAGTACTGGAGCGGCGTGCGCAGGGCCCGCAGGTGGTCCTCGAGAACCTCGGAGAAGAAGTGCTCGTGGCGGATCTCGAGCTCGCCGCGCACCCACGACTCTCCGACCTCGTCGAGCAGCGGGGCCACCCGCTCGCGGAGGAAACGCGCGGTGCCGAGCACCGATGCGTCCCGGCGCAGGATGCCCTCGAGGCCCTCGCGGTCGAAGCGTCGGCAGGCTTCGAGCACGCCGTCCGGGGCCGCGGCCTCTGCCGCTGCGCCGGGCGATGCCGGCGGCGGCCCGGCGTCGCGCAGCAGCTCGCGGAGCTCGGTCGCCGCGAGGGGCACCACATCACCCGCGCGGTAGCCCAGCTCCAGCGCCCGCGCGATCAGCAGCAGGCGCTGCACCTGGGCTGCGGTGTAGCGCCGGTGGCCCGACTCGAGGCGGTGCGGCGTCGGAAAGCCGAAACGCCGCTCCCAGGCTCGGAGCGTGTGCTCGCCGATCCCGGTTCGCCGCGTGACCGCGCCCATCGGCCACAGCTGCTGCCCCTCGGCATCGCGATCCGCTCCCCTGCCCGGGCTCTCGTCCACCGACGTCGTCATCGTCCCCTCCACCCGGTCCCGGCCGGACGCCACCCCCGGCCGCAGCGGATGGACCGCGCAGGCTCGGGTCCAGGGTGACGCGGCGACGATCCGGACACGACCCGCGCCGCGCTCATGCGGCGAGCCCCTGGAGGTTGCGGGCACCGTGGAAGGCGTCGAGCACGGCGGCCGCGCCGCGCTCGACATCGATCGGGCCGGCCTCCGCGGACCACACCGTGTCGGCAGCCGGGTCGATGCCGGTGGCGGGAAGAAGCCAGTCCTCGCAATGGACGACGACCGCCGAAGAGCAGCCCGCGAAGCGTGCGGCGGCGACCGCGGCGCCCACGTCCGGCGAGGACCCGG
>JALOKS010000254.1 GCA_025456385.1 Thermoanaerobaculales bacterium
CCGAGCGAGCGATGGCGACGCGAAGCGACGCCGGAGCGAGTCGAGGGACCCCGTGAAGCTCAGAGCGCAGGACCGGCTCGCTTCAGCGCTTCGCGCCGACTCCCGTGTCGAGCAGCAAGGTCTTGGGGTCGAGCACGACGTTGAGGTTCTGCCCGAGCATTTTCTGTTTGTCCTTGGCGACGTGCAGGCGGATCTTCGCGTTCTCCGGATCGAGCCGGAAGGCGATGTCGACGAGGTGCTCGAAGCGGTCGGCCGGTGGCGGCAGGTGGCCCTCGACGCCCGGCTTCTCGCGGTGGGTGCGGCAGGCCATCCAGAGCTCGGCGCCCGCGTTGGCGGCCAGGCTCTTGGCAGTCTCGATGGTGGCGGGCTCGAAGCCCTCCATTTCCATGCGGTCGAGGATGATGACGTTGGGCACGAAGTCCATCGCGTCGCGCAGCAGCTCGAGGCCCTGGGCGAGGCGCTCGGCCGAGAACGAACGGCCCATGTAGGTGTGGATGTGGCGGCGCTTCTCGACCTCGAGCTGGATCGCGGCCCAGTGCTCGAGCTTCTTCTCGCGCCGCAGCATCTCCATCAGGAGGTCGTCGTACCAGTCGCGGACCTTCTCCACGGTGCGCTCGAGCGAGATGTGGAGGACCTTCTGGCCGGAGAGCAGCGCGTCGATGCCGATGCCGACCAGGAAGGCGGTCTTGCCGACGCCGGCGCGCGCCAGCACCACCGCGAGGTTGCCGGCTCCCGGCCCGGAGTGGCCGTCGCGGGCGAGGAGCGTGCGGGGCGAGCGGCGAAGCTGGATCATCAGATTGGTCATGACTCGTCCTCCTGGCTGATCTTGCTCTTGTACTTCTTGAGCAGCTCCTCGGAGACCTCGGACGGCACCGGGGCGTAGCGCGCGAACTCCATGGTGAACTCCGCCTTGCCCTCGGTGGCCGAGCGCAGGTCCGTGGAGTAACCGAACATGGCGGCGAGCGGCACCTCGGCGTCGACGCGCGCGAAGCCGGCGTCCTCGGTCGAGCCGAGCACGATGCCGCGCCGTTGCATCAGGGTGCGGTAGATCGCCCCCTGAAACTCGGATGGCCCCTCGACCGAGACCTTCATCACCGGCTCCAGGATCTGCGGCTTGGCCTTCTTGTAGGCGTCGCGGAAGGCGTAGCGGCAGGCGATTTGAAACGCCATGTCCGAGGAGTCCACCGCGTGCGAGTTGCCGTCCACCAGCACGACGCGCACGCCGACGATGGGGAAGCCGATCAGCCGGCCCTTCTCCAGCGTCGATCGGAAGCCCTTGTCGCAGGCCGCGATGTACTCCGTCGGGATGGAGCCGCCGTAGATCTTGTTGACGAACTCGTACTCGCCCTGCTCGAGGGGCTCGATGTAGCCGACGACCTTGGCGTACTGGCCGGAGCCGCCGGTCTGCTTCTTGTGCAGGTAGTCGAAGTCGGAGCGGCGGGAGATCGCCTCGCGGTAGGCCACCTGCGGCGCTCCGGTCTCGACCTGGGCCGAGTACTCGCGCTTCATGCGCTCGACGTAGACGTCGAGGTGGAGCTCGCCCATGCCGGAGATGATGGTCTCGCCGCTCTCGGGGTCGAGCGTGACGCGGAAGGTCGGGTCCTCCTTCGTGAAGCGGTGCAGCGCCTTCGACATGTTGTCCTGGGCCTTGGAGTCCACCGGGGTCACGGACAGCGAGATCACCGGCTCGGGCACGAACATCGAGGTCATCGCGAGCCGCGGGCCGTCGCCGACGAAGGTGTCGCCGGTGTGGCAGTCGATGCCGAAGAGCCCGACGATGTCACCGGCGGCGGCGGCTCCGATGTCCTCCATCTTGTCGGCGTGCATCCGCACCAGGCGGCCGATCTTGATCTTCTTGCCGGTGCGGGTCTGGATCACCGCGTCGCCTTTGGCGAGCTTGCCCTGGTAGACGCGCAGGAAGGTGAGCTGGCCGTAGCGGCCCTCGTCGAGCTTGAAAGCGTAGGCAACGGTCTGCGCCCCGGGATCGGATTTCAGCTCCACCGGGGAGTTGTCGTGGTCGAGGTCGACGGCCTGGATCGGCACGTCGTTCGGCGACGGCAGGTAGTGGTTGACGCCGTCCATCAGCGGCTGCACGCCCTTGTTCTTGTACGCGGAGCCGATCAGGACCGGCGTCAGCTCGAGGGACAGCACGCCGCGGCGAACGGCGTCGCGGATCAGCTCGGGGGTGGCGCGGTCCTCCAGCGCCGCCTCCAGGAGCTCGTCGGAGAAGAGGCTGACGGCGTCGATCATCTCGGCGCGCTTGGCCTCGGCGTCAGCGCGGAGCTCGGCGGGGATCTCGGCCACCTCGACGACCTCGCCGTTGTCGCCGGTGAAGTAGAGCGCCTGCATCTCGATGAGGTCGACGACGCCCTTGAAGTCGGCCTCGAGGCCGATCGGCAGCTGCAGCAGCACCGCGTTGTGGCCGAGCTTGTCCCGCAGCGCCTGGGTCACCCGCTCGGGGTTGGCGCCGGAGCGGTCGCACTTGTTGACGAAGGCGATGCGCGGCACCTTGTAGCGCTTCATCTGGCGGTCGACCGTGATCGACTGCGACTGCACCCCGGCCACCGCGCACAGGACCAGCACCGCGCCGTCGAGCACCCGCAGCGAGCGCTCGACCTCGATCGTGAAGTCGACGTGGCCCGGGGTGTCGATGATGTTGATGTGGTGGCCCTTCCACTCCACGTAGGTGGCCGCCGAGGTGATGGTGATGCCGCGCTCCCGCTCCAGCTCCATGTGGTCCATGGTCGCGCCGACGCCGTCCTTGCCCTTGACGTCGTGGATGGCGTGGATCTTCTGGGTGTAAAACAGGATCCGCTCGGTGAGCGTGGTCTTGCCCGAGTCGATGTGGGCCGAGATCCCGATGTTCCGGATCCGTTCGAGGTCGCTGATCATGGTGTCCTCGTCAGTGCGGCCTCTGCCGCGCGCTGCCCTGCAACCCGTCGCGGGGGTGCGCGAGCCGCGGTGACTGGTTGAAGTTCGGGGGGATTCTACCTCGCCCGGCGGTGTCGCGCGCACAGCCCCGCTGCCGCCGCGCATCGGCCGCAGATCTTAGAACTCGGCCAATGCAATGTCAATTCCGCCAGCGTGTGCACTTTACCGCCGGATTCCGGGGACGAAGCCGTCGTGGCGTCGAAGCTCGAGCAGTGTACCGGGCTGGGGGCCGCTCCCCTGGCTGTCCGGCCGACCTCGAACACGCGCCGGCGATGCCGGCTCAGGATGAGGCACCGATCACCCGGAATGATGAATTTTCTACTGCAGAGTGATGAGGGTCCTCATCCGTTTGAGTGAGGTCGGCCGCGCCAGTGGTTGACGAGACGCAGCCACTGGCTGACCCCGGGTCAGGCCGGTCTGTGTTCTCTTGCGGGCCGCCAGGGTGAGGCGAGCGAGCCGCCGGGACCCGCGCGGGTCGCGGTGCGAGATCAAACGCGAAAAGGCCTGAACGTGGGTGGTCTCGGGTCCGCCAGGCGATCAAGGCGAGCACGAGACCGGTCTGGGAGGCCCACCGGACACGATAAACCGGCTAAAACTCATCAGTTTGAGTGAGAAAAATCATCATTTTGCGGGATTGCGCCAGCAGACATCCGAGCGCTAGATTGTCTTGGAGTCGAACGATGTGCGCCGCGAATCACTCGAGGGCCGGGAATGGAGTCGGTGCACGTCGGATCACCCGGCTTGGAGCCCAAAGGAGCTGCCGATGAGAATCCAGACCCTATCTGCGCGGCCTGCAGCGATCGCACCCGTGTTGGCGGTCTGTTTCCTGGTGGCGTTGCCCTCCGGTGCCGCGCTGGGGGCCGAACCGCAGTCGAACTACGTGGCAGCCGATCAGCTGCCGCCGATCTACACCGGCCTCTACCGGATCCAGGTCGGCGACGTCCTCAACGTCAACTTCTTCAAGACCACGCAGCTCAATCAGACACTGAAAGTGGGTCCCGACGGAGATCTCTACCTGCCCCTTGTGGGCCGGGTGAGAGTCGCCGGCCGGACGGTCGACGACATCACCGCGGACCTGACCGAGGGCTTCAGCACGGAGATGGTCGACCCGCAGATCACGGTCAGCGTGGCCGAGTTTTCGGGCCTTTTCGTGCACGTCGCGGGCGAGGTCAACAGCCCGGGCCTGCAGCCCTACAGCGGCCAGCTGACGGCCGTGCAGGCGATCATGGACGCCGGCGGGTTCGCAGATCGGGGCCGGAAGAAGTCGGTTTTGCTCATCCGTCGCGACAAGGACGGCAAGCCGGTCGGCACGGTCATCGATGTCAAGGCGATTCTGCACGACGGCCAGTTCGCCGGTGATGTGGCACTCGCGCCTTCGGACATCGTCTACGTGCCGATGAAGAATATTTCGAAAGTGAGCCTCACGATCCAGGAGTACTTAACCAACAACCTGCCGTTGAGCCTGTACCTGGGCTACGACATCAGCGGACCGTAACGAGAACCCGG
>JALOKS010000255.1 GCA_025456385.1 Thermoanaerobaculales bacterium
CCCGCCCCAGTCGAACTTGTCGGTGTCACCGATGCCCAGCAGGCCGGTGAAGAACCAGTAGCCGAGCAGTGCCGCGATCAGGCCCAGGCCGATCGAGACGAGCCACGACCGCCAGCCCTCCATCTTGTTGAACGCGTCGTTGGGGGTCAGCATCCGACCGATCGCGCCGACCACCAGGCCGAGCGCGAGCACCATGATGATGTTCCAGATGTCCACTGCCACTCCCTCCTCGGAGCAGCCGCCCCACGGCGGCATGGGGCAATTGTGACGGCGACCACATCGGAAGCACGGATCTTGGTCACCCGACGGCGTGGCGGGACCCCGCCCGGCGGCCGGTCCGGACGCCCCAGCGCCGCCCTGCGCCTGCGTCGTCAGAACCGCACACTCACGTGCGCGAATCGACGACGCAGCCGGGAGGGCGGTCAGTCGTCGACCCAGAAGCCGCGGCCGCCGAACCAGTCGGCCGAACCAGTCGCCGTACGACCCGTACCCCGAGCCCGCCCGGCCGCCCCGCCGCGACGACAGGTAGGAGCCGACGACGGCCGCGCCCAGGTCGTCCAGCTCCGGTGCGACGACACGCCCCTGGACCCGCCGGGCCATGGCGTCGACGAATCGGGCCAGCCCGGGATCCTCCCCCAGGCGGAAGAACGTCACCTGGGCCCCGAGCCGACCGGCGGCCTCGAGCTCGGCGACGGTGCGGGCGATCGTGGCGCCCATCGGCGGGTAGGCGAAACGCACCCGCCCGTCGGCCTCGAGGTGGGCCGTGGGCTCGCCGTCGGTCACCACGAGGAGCACCGGCTGGTCGGCCGGGTGCTTGCGGAAGTGCCGGTTCGCCAGGAGCAGGGCGTGGTGCAGGTTCGTGCCCTTGTCCCACAGCGCATCGAGGCCGGTGAGCTCGGCGATCTCCATCACCTGGGCGTGCCGGCCGAAGCCGATCATCTGCAGGTGGTCCCCGCGGAACCGCGTCGACACCAGGTGGTGCAGTGCGAGGGCGGTGCGCTTCATGGGTACCCAGCGGCCGTCCATCGCCATGGAGAACGAGGTGTCGACCAGCAGCGCGACCGCGGCCCGGGTCCGGGCCTCGGTCTCGGAGACCTCGATGTCCCCCATGCGCAGGCGCACGCCCCCGCGCGGGTCGCCGCCCTCGCTGACGGTCCGCTGGATCGATCGGGTGAGGGTGCGGGTCACGTCCCACGGCTCGGTGTCGCCGAACTGCCACTCCCGGGTGGCCCCGCTGCGCTCGCCGGCGGCCCCCGCCTGGCGCACGTCGCGCTGCCCGTGCCGGCCGGAGAGCCGATCGGCCACGTCCCGCAGCAGGGCCCTGCCCAGCTGGCGCATCGCCTTGGGGGAGAGCCGCAGCGAGCCGTCGGAGGCGCGGCGCAGGAATCCCTGCTCGGCCAGCGCCCGCTCGAGCTCGCGCAGCGTGCGGACGTCGATCGCCGCCTCCTCGCCGAGCTGGTGGGCCAGCGCGTCGAGGTCGATGTCGTCCATGCGTGCCCCGGCGTACTGCTGGGACAGCTGCTCGGCCAGGTCGTCGAGCTCGGCGAGGTCCTGCAGCACCCCGGTGCCGTCGCCCAGGCCGAGGCCCTGGTCGCCGCGGAACGACTCCGAGCCGTCCCAGTCCTCGGCGGGGCGCAGCGACCGCAGGTTCGCATCGAGGCGGGACAGCGCGCCCTGCAGGGCCGGTGAGCCGAAGGCCTGTTGGGACAGCGCCATGAGCTCGGCGCGCTGCTCCGCGCTCATCGAGTTCAGCATCCGCTGGGCGGCCGCCGCCCGCTGGGCCAGCGAGTCGAGCAGCTCCTCGACGTCCTGGGGGTTCTCCGGGAAGAAGTCGCCGTGCTTGTCCATGAAGTCGGCGAACTGCTCGCTGGTGTCCTCGCCGCGGGCGTGCGCCTCGAGCAGGTCGTTGAGGTCGTCGAGCATGTCCGTGACGCGCTGCCGGTCGGCGTCAGTGGCACCCTCGAGGGCCTGCTTCATCCCGGCGAACCGCTGGTCGAGCAGCTCCCGGCCGAGCAGGTCCTTGATCTGCTCGTAGGCCTCGCGGGCCTCGCTGCTGCGCCACTGGTAGTCCGACAGCTCGGTGACCGCCGCCGCGGTCGAGGACGGCAGGTTCCCGATGCGCATCTCGGCGAAGCGGGCGTCGTCGTCGAGGTCGCGGGCCAGCTGCTTGCGCTCGGCGAGCACGGCCCGGTCGAGCAGCTCCTTGACCTGCTGCAGCGTGCCGTCGAGGCGGTGCTCGCGCAGCAGCTCGCGCCGGCGCTGCTGCACCCTGCGCTGGAGGTCGTCGAGGCCGCGCTGCTGCGCCCCGCCGCGGCGCAGGAACTCCCGCATGGCCCACTCGGGGGAGTGCCCGGCCATGACGTCCTGGCCGATCGCGTCGAGCGCCTCGGCGAGGTCGACCGGCGGGGCGAGCGGGTCACCGCCGGTGTAGCGGGCGTAGCGGGCACGCGGGGTCGGCCGCTCGCGGGGGGTGCTCATCGCCGCGCCCTAGCCGTACACCGTCTGGCCGTCGACCTGCTCCTTGCCCACCTTGCGGGCCAGGTACAGCCCCTCGAGGGCGAGCTCGATGGCGCCCGCGCGCTCGCCGTCGTTGCTGGCACCCAGCCGGTCGGTCACCTGGTCGTACAGGTCGGACTCGCCGAGCACCGGCAGGCCGAGCAGGACGTCCCGCGCCCGCACCTGCCCGCCGGTGGTGACGGCGAAGCCGCCGTCGAGCGCCCCCACGAGCGGGCCGAGGTCGATGCCGCGCAGGTGCTCGCGCACCGTCTCGGCGGTCGCCGAGCGCAGCAGGTGCACGAGGATGTCGCGCTCGCGGCCCTCCTCGCCGGTCTCGAACTCGACCTTGCCGCCCAGCACGTCCACCACCGACTCGAGGTCCACCGGCCGGGCCACCGGCTGCGGCTCGCCCTGCGCGGTGGCACGGTGCAGGGCGGCGGCGGCGAGGGTCTCGGCGGCGGCGATCGACAGCCGCGCCGAGACGCCGGAGCGCTGGTCGACGCTGCTCGAGTCGCGCAGGCCGCGGGCGAACCGCGCGAGGATCTCGAGCAGGTGGTCGGGCACCTCGGCCACGAGGTGCGACTCCTGGCGGATGACCGCGATCTCGTCGGCCAGCGAGACCGGGTAGTGGGTGCGGATCTCGGCCCCGAAGCGGTCCTTGAGCGGGGTGATGATCCGGCCGCGGTTCGTGTAGTCCTCCGGGTTCGCGCTGGCCACCACGAGCACGTCCAGGGGCAGCCGCAGCACGTAGCCGCGGATCTGGATGTCGCGCTCCTCCATCACGTTGAGCATGGCGACCTGGATGCGCTCGGCGAGGTCGGGCAGCTCGTTGATGGCCACGATCCCGCGGTGGCTGCGCGGGATCAGGCCGAAGTGGATGGTCTCCGGGTCGCCGAGGCTGCGGCCCTCCGCCACCTTCATCGGGTCCACGTCGCCGATGAGGTCGCCGACGCTCGTGTCGGGGGTGGCCAGCTTCTCGGCGTACCGCTCGGAGCGGTGCCGCCACGCGACGGGCAGGTCGTCGCCGAGCTCGGCGGCACGCCGGCGCGAGGCCGCGGTGATCGGCTCGTACGGGTGCTCGGCGAGCTCCGCGCCGCCGATGACGGGGGTCCACTCGTCGAGCAGGCCCACGAGGCTGCGCAGCAGCCGGGTCTTGCCCTGGCCACGCTCGCCGAGCAGCACGACGTCGTGGCCGGCGAGCAGGGCACGCTCGAGCTGGGGGATCACGGTCGCGTCGAAGCCGTGGATGCCCGGCCAGGGGTCGCGGCCCTCGGCCAGGGCGGCCAGCAGGTTGGCCCGGATCTCCTGGCGCAGGTGGAGCTGGCGGTGGCCGCTGGCCCGCAGCTCGCCCAGGGTCGAGACGGCCGGTGGTGCGACGGTCGGCTGCATCCCCTCACGCTACGTCCGCCCGCCGCGGGCGGCGACCGCTCGGTGGGGCCGCGGAGCGAACGCCTTCGGCGACTTCATCCAAGTTCGAGGTCGCCTGGCGGCCTCGGACTTGGATGAAGTCCGGTGGGGGCGCTCAGGACTTGGACGAGATCTCGGAAGGTCCGGACGGCGGGGCCGCCACGGCCGCCTCACCGCTGGAGCGCTCGAGGGCGCCCGGGTGGGTCCGGACCCGCCGCCGGAAGAGGGCCTTGCCGGCCTCGACGAGCACGAAGATCAGGACCGACAGCCCGAGGGGCAGCAGCCACCCGGTCGCGTCCAGGGGCGCGGAACCGAACCACGTGTGCATGAACGGCGCGTACACGAACACGGCCTGCAGCACGAGCAGCGCACCGATCGACCACCAGACCATGGGGTTGCCCGTGAGCATGTCCCGGCGCAGGCTCGACTCCCGCAGGGAGCGGGCGTTGAACAGGTACGCGGCCTGCCCCAGCGCGAGCATCGTGACCGCGGCGGTGCGGGCCTCCTCGGTCGACCAGCCCCAGCGCCGGCCCAGCTCGAAGACGAGCATCGTGGCCCCCGCGATGAGCACCGAGACGTAGGCGATGCGCACCAGGTAGGCCCGGTTCAGGATCTGCGCGTGCGGATCGCGCGGCGGGCGGTCCATGAGGTCGGGCTCGGCCGGCTCGTAGGCCAGCGCGAGGGACAGCGTGATCGCGGTGACCAGGTTGATCCAGAGGATCTGCACCGGCGACAGCGGCAGGGTCAGCCCGAGCAGCACGGCGACCAGGATCACCAGCGACTGGGCGCCGTTCGTGGGCAGCAGGAAGACGATCGACTTCTGGATGTTGTCGTAGATCCGCCGGCCCTCCTCGATCGCGCGCTCGATCGAGGTGAAGTCGTCGTCGGCCAGGACGACGTCGGCGGCC
>JALOKS010000256.1 GCA_025456385.1 Thermoanaerobaculales bacterium
GCGCAGCGCCTCGAGCAGCGTCGGCTCCTGGAAGACCGTCAGGAGCTGGGTCGCGTGCTCCGCAATCTTCAGCGAGTCCCACATCAGACCGTAGAAGAGGATGCTGAGCCGGGTCTTCGAGCGGTTGCTCTGGATGCGCGCGATCTGGTTCTGGTCGAGCTGGTTGACGAGCAGGTGGAATTCGCGGTTGGCGCGCGCGATCTCGTCGCAGTTCGGGCAGTCGCCCTGGCGCAGGGCCCGGGCCGCCTCCTCGAGAATCGACAGCACCCGGCCGCGCACCTGGTCGAGCTCGGCGATCTGCTCGGGGAGCAGCCCGGAGTGGTGATTGGCGACGTGGAGGTGGGCGCGGACGACGATGTCGCGCATGCTCTCCGACATCTCCTGCAGCGAGCTCAGGGTCGTCGAGTAGAGCTGGGTGACCTCGATCTCCGCCCACTGCATGAGGCGGAAGACCTTGAAGGTGTTGGCGGCGATGATGTTCGCCCAGTGCTGCAGGTTGCGCTGGCCCTGGCGGGCGGAGTCGAGCCTGGTCAGGTTCTGCTCGAAGAGGCCGGTGAAGCCGTTGTCGAGAACCTTGGCGGCCTCGCGCAGGAAGTGCCCGGCGTGCTCGAGGGTGATGGCGGCGGCGGCCTTCGAGTCCTTGATCTTGCGCAGGTTGAAGATCTCCGCCGATTGCTCCTCGGCCTCGCGGCGGCGGTGGACGCGGTGGGTGCGGTAGATGAGGGCGGCGGAGAGGGCGATGATCCCGAGCATCGCCGGGACCCCCGCGGTGAAGATCGCGGCCGCGAAGATGAAGGAGACCGTGAAGGCCATCATGGCGGTGAAGAACCAGCCGCCGATGACCGTCAGCACGGTGACGTAGGTGGTGGACAGCGGCAGCTTGAGCGAGGTCGCGAAGGAGATCAGGGCACTCGACACCATGAGGTTGACCGCGGCGCGAACGAGGTCGAAGGACGGCACCTTGCCGTCGCGCGCCGGCGGCGGCCGAAAGGTGCTGCGGTCGAGGCGCCTCGCGGCCCAGCGCCGGGCCGAACCCGGCACGACTCTTCCGGCGGCCTCGAGGATGTTCGACACCAGGCGGACGATCGAGCGCGACAGTGCGTTCGATTCGAAGCGTTCGAAGCCCTCCTCCTGGCGCCCGAGCCGGACCTCGGTGCGGGTCACCGAGCGCGCCTTGCGCGACAACCACAGGGTCGCCACCATGACCGCGCCGGCGCCGAGCAGAACGAGAGTGTTCCCCCGCACCGGCCCGCGCAGGGCTTCCATGGTGGCGGAGAGCGGGTCGGAGGAGGCCTGGGCGATGGCGTAGGCCGAGAAGCCGGCGAGCGGCACGCCGATGAAGTTGACGAGGTCGTTGGCCGCGAAGGCCATGGCGAGGGCGAAGGTGCCGATGAGCACAATCGGCTTGAGGATGTTGATCCGCGTCGTCAGCAGCAGGACCTGGAGGATCGCCGCCGAGACCGCGAAGGCGCCGCCGAAGAGCAGGCCGGTGTGGGTGTTGATCCAGACCACGGTTTCCGGGGCGAGGAAGGAGGCGCCCTTGGCCCCCTTGACGAGGATGAAGTAGGTGATGGCCGCCATCGCCAGACCGCCCCACAGCCCGCCCCAGCGGCGCAGGCGCCGCTCGTAGTCGAAGGTGAGGAGGAGGCGGCTCACGAGCTGGATGACGGCGCCGGCGACGAAGGCCACCGCCACCGAGATCAGGATGCCGGAGATGATGGCGAGCGCCTTGGCGGTGTTGATGTAGCTGACGACCTCTCCGAGGCCCCGCCCCGCCTCCACGAGCTTGAACACGGAGACGGCGACGGCGGCACCGAGGAGCTCGAACACGATCGACACGGTGGTCGAGGTCGGCAGACCATAGGTGTTGTAGAGATCGAGGAGCAGGATGTCGCAGAACATCACCGCTAAAAAGAGCATGATCAGCTCGGGCATGGTGAAGAACTGGGGGTGGAAGATGCCGCTGCGGGCGACCTCCATCATGCCCGAGGAGAAGGTCACACCGGCGAGCATGCCGAGGCTGGCGACGATCATGATGACGTGCCGCGGCGCGACCCGCGAGCCCACCGCCGAGTTGAGGAAGTTCACGGCGTCGTTCGCGACGCCGACCACGAGGTCGGAGATCGCGAGCGCGAAGAGGATGACGAGTGCTATCAGAAAGAATTCCATCGGCCACTCTCACGCTGTTCTGCGTCGGTGATCGTTGGGCCTCGGGGTCCGACAGACCCTGAGCCGCCTGCCACCTTAGTACAGCAATCCTTGAAACTCAATTCTGCCGCGCCCGCCCGTCGCCGGCGCGCGCCGTCCGGCAAAACCGGCGGTGAGACCGCCGCCGCCAGCCTCCTCGCAGCGGGTTGAGGGCGCGTGAAGCCGGCGTGAAGCCGGCGTGAAGCGGGGCGCGGCCGGCTCGGGCCGCACCCCGCGCAGAGTGGCTCAGAGCCGGAACTTGAGACCGAGGAGGCCCCACCAGGAGTAGTACTCCTCCTGAAGCGGCTGGTCGGCGGTGCCGACGTAGCGGCGGTAGCCCTCGTCGGTGAGGTTGTAGACCTGGGCGAAGACGGAGAGCTGGTCGGTGAGCCGGACCTGGGCCTGGACGTCGAGCTGGCTGCGCTCGTCCACCCACTCGTCCTCGCCGGCGTCGCCGCCCACCGCCTCGAGCCACTCGCCCTGAATGTTGTAGGAGAGAATGCCCGAGAAGAAGCCCTTTTCGTAGGAGAGGGCGATGTTGCCCACCTCCTCGGGCTGCCCCGGCAGCGGCGAATCGCCGTCGCGGCCGGGGATCGTGGCCTCGGAGTCGGTCCAGGTGTAGTTGAGGAAGATCCCGAAACCGCTCAGGAAACCGGGCGCCTTGCGGAACTGGTTCTGGTAGGCGAGCTCGAGTCCCCACAGGGTCGCGGCGTCGCCGTTGAGCGGCTGCGTCACCTCCCACACCTCGTCGCCGCGGATCTCCTCGAAGGTGGAGACGAAGATGTAGTCCTGGAGATCCTTGTAGAAGACCCCGGCGGAAACCACGCCGACGGTCGTGAAGAAGCGCTCGTACATCAGGTCCAGGTTCCATGCCGTGGTCGGGTCGAGGCCGGCGTTGCCGCGCTCGATCTCGTTGTCCTCGCGGATGATGAGGCTGCGCGGCACGACGTCCTCGTAGTTCGGCCGCGCGAGGCTGCGGGTGATCGCGGCGCGCAGGTTGGAGCGCTGGTCGAGCTGCACGCGGAGGTGGGCGTTGGGCAGGATCTCGCCGTAGCTGTTGCCGCCTGCGACCGGCGTCAGGGTTTCCTCGTCCGCGTCGAACTCGAAGGCCTCGTAGCTCACGTCCGAGTACTCGTAGCGGATGCCGGGGAGCAGCAGCACCGTGTCGGAGAGGTAGAGCTCGGTCATCGCGTAGGCCGCGTAGATGTCCTCGGTGGCGTCGAAGTCGGCGAGGTCCTCCTCGAGGTTCTTCTCGCCCTCGACGCCGGGGAGACCGAGGATCGCCGCCACGGCGTCGGGGTCGACGGCCGGACCGGAGATGTACTGGTTCTGGACGATCGAGCCCTCGTGGTAGCCGGGGTCGATGAAGTCGCTGAAGACGAGATCCTCCTCGGACTCGTAGACGAAGACCTCGGTGTCGTTGCTCTTCTCGCCGCCGCGGAACTTGAGGCCGGCCTTCCAGAGGCCGCTGTCGAAGGCCTGCTGGAAGTCGACGCGGGCGGTGATGATGTTCTCCTCGGTGGAGTTGTCGTTGGTTTCGAGCTCGTCGAAGAGGTACTCGCCGAAGTCCTCGTTGAGCGCGTTGGGCTGGAACCACCCGCCTGCGAAGGCGGGCGCGAACTCGACGTCCTCCTGGACGAAGACCGGGTAGTTGGCCTTGGGTTCGGCCTCCTCGGCGTGGGCGTAGCTCAGCTTGTAGCTCAGCAGGGAGCCGTCGAAGGCATTCTCGCCCTCGAAGTAGGTGGTCCAGATCTGCTGCACCTCCTCGCGGTCCTTGAGCTCGCGCTCGAGCTCGCCGTCCTCGAGGTTGGAGACCACGCGCCGCCGGTACTCCTGGTCGCCGAACTCGTTGAAGATGCCCTTGAAGCGGTAGACGCTCGCGTCGGTGGCGCGCCAGTCGAGGGCACCGACGAAGCCCTTGCGCTCGCGGGTGACGTTGTAGTCGCGGGTCTCGAACTCGAGGGGGGCGCCGTCCTCCCAGCTGTCGGCCTCGAAGTTCTCGGTGTTGCGCTCGATGTCGGTGTAGGAGGCCGACAGCAGCAGCCCGACGTCGCCGTCGGCGAAGCGCCCGCCCCAGGTCGCACCGGCCTGCACACCCCCACCGTCGCGGAGGTCGCCGTAGTAGCCGCCGAGGTTGGCGTTGAGCACCTGGTCCGCGGGCGCGTCCTTGAACTCGAGGTTGACGATGCCGCCGATGGCGTCGGCGTCCTGGTCCGGGGTCAGGGCCTTGGACACGACCATGGTCTCGAGGAGATCCGCCGGTACCACGTCGAGCGCGACCTGCCGGACGCCGCTCTCGGGCGCCGGAATCACCTCGCCGTCGATCTGGGTGCGGTTGAGGTCCGCGGCGGTGCCGCGGATCTGCACGTAGCGCCCCTCGCCCTGGTCGCGCTGGATGAAGAGACCGGGCACCCGCTGGGTGGCCTCGGCGGCGTTGGTGTCGGGAAAGATCTCGATCTGCTCGGACGACACCACGTTGACGATGTTGGGCGCGTTCTTCTGCTCCGACAGGGCCTGCGCCTGGCCGCTCAAGATGGGGCTGCCCTCGACGGTGACGCTGCCTGCGAAGGGCGCGAGCTCCAGGGCCAGGTTCCCGGTCGCCGTCCCGCCCTCGCTGACCGTGACCGCGAGCGTGCGGTCCGCGAAGCCGAGGTGCCGGACCTCGATCTCCCGTTCGCCGGCCGGCACCGGGGCCAGGCGGTAGCGGCCGAGGCGGTCGGTGGTGGTCTCGACCCTGGTGCCGACGACGCTGACGTTCGCGCCTGGCACCGGGCCGCCGTCGGGCCCGACCACGGTCCCGGTGACCGTGCCGGTCGCCGCCGCCGCACTGCCGCCGGCGGCCATCACCAGGACCAGCGCCGCGCACAGATACACCGCTCCCGAATGCGTTCGGTTCATGCTTCCTCCCTCCAGACTGCGGAT
>JALOKS010000257.1 GCA_025456385.1 Thermoanaerobaculales bacterium
CTGCTCACCGCCAACTTCGACAGCCAGCAGTACTCGCGGCGCAACCGCAGGGAGCTCGCGAGCGACCTCAGCTGGTTCGTCGACGCCGCCGGCGCCCACGAGCTCAAGCTCGGTGTGCAGCTCGCGGACACCGGCTTCACCGCTGCGACCTGTTCGACGGGCACCACCGGGGGGGCCTGCTCGGCAGGATCTATCGGCTACGCCTACTGGGACATCGACCTGCCCGATCGCGGCGACGACCTTCCCTACGCCCTTCTCGAGCGTGCGACCGCCGGCAGCCAGGATTACGACGGCCGGCTGTGGACGGTGTTCCTGCAGGATGCGTGGCAGGCGCTGCCCGGGTTGATCCTCAAGCTCGGTCTACGCTCCGACTGGGTGACCTATGAGAACAACCTCGGCCTCGAGGTGGCGGACCTCGACCGCCTGCAACCGCGGCTGGGAGCGGCCTGGGACATCGGCGGCGACGCCAAGAACGTCCTGCGCGTGAGCTGGGGGCGCTTCATGAGCCCCTCGTCGCTGACCCTGCCGACGGTCCTGCGGGAGCGCGAGGAGTACCTGGCGCCGTGGGTCGCCTGCAGCACGGCCGCTTGGCTCGCCTACCGGGTCGAGAGCCGCGAGGAGTGCGCTGACCTGGCCGCGGACTTCGGCTGGATGTTCCGCACCGACGACCCCGACGGCACGGAGCCCTGGGGCTGGTTGCTGCCGCCATCGCAGATCACCGGGATCTCGACCACCCAGTTCGACCCCGGACTGGAGAGCCCCTTCGCCGACACCCTGAGCCTCTCCTTCGAGAGGGAGATCGCGCGCCGCGCCGCGCTCGAGCTCACCGTCATCGACAAGCGGACCCGCAGCCTCTTCGAGGACACCTGCGAGGGCAACGTTCCGGAGCCTACGGAGGGAGCGAGCTGCGGCGCCTACTATCTGGCCAACCTCGAGGGGCTCGAGCGCGACTACCGGGCCCTGATTCTCAGCCTCCAGAGCCGCACTCTGTCCTGGCTCACGCTGTTGACGTCCTACACCTACTCGACCTCGCGGGGGAGCCTCGACTACAGCCAGGGCAACGGTCCCGACTTCGACGTCTACCCGTACCACTGGGTGAACCGGTACGGCTTCTTGAGCGACCACCGCCGACACCGCTTCAAGCTCAACGGGTACCTCTCGCTCGCCGGCGACTGGGCGATCGCCTTCGACGGCTTCTGGTCCTCCGCCTTCCGCTGGCAGCCGCAGGCGGACCGCAGCGACGACCCCGGGCTGCCGATCGGCGCGGTCTACGTGGAGCCGCGCGGCAGCCGCGAGGGCTTCACCGAGCACAACCTCAACCTGCAGCTCAGCAAGGGCTTCACAGTCAAAGGCCTGCGGCTGGTCGCGATCGCTTCGGTGCTCAACGTGTTCTCCTCGGAGTACGGCACGCAGGTCTGCAGCGACGTCGGCGGCTGCGGCGGGTTCGCGCTCGGGGAGGCCATCGACTGGTCGCTGCCGCGGCGCTACGAGCTCGGTTTCCGCGCCGAGTTCTGAGGCCGTCCGGGCCGGGCGGCGGGACTATACTGGCGGCGACGTGTCGGCTTTCGCACTTCCCGAGATCGGCCCGGCGGTGCCCCGTCGGGGCTGGGCGGCGGGTCGCGCCCTCGGACGGGCGGTTCTCGGGGCGGCCGGATGGCGCGTCGCAGGCGCGGTGCCGGACGTCGCCAAGGCGGTCATCATCGTCGCCCCGCACAGCTCGAACTGGGACTTCGTGATCGGGGCGGCCGGCATGCTCGCGCTCGACCTCGAGCTGTGCTTTCTCGGCAAGCACACCCTCTTCGAGGGACCGCTGGCGCCCCTGATGCGCGGGCTCGGGGGCATCCCGGTCGACCGCGGACGTCCGGGCTCGGGCATCGTCGCCGAGATGGCGGCGCGCTTCGCCGCGGCGGACCGCCTGCTGCTGGCGCTCTCGCCGGAGGGAACGCGCCGCGCGGTCGGGCGCTGGAAGACCGGGTTCCACACCATCGCGGCGGCGGCGGAGGTGCCGATCGCCGCGGTCGCGCTCGACTGGGGCGCCCGCCAGATCCGCTTCGGGCCGGTGCTCCGGCCCTCGGCGGACGCCGAGCAGGACATGGGAGTCTTCCTCGAGTTCTTCGGCTCGGCGACGGCGCGCCGCCCGCCGGCAGGTGTGTGAGCGGTGCGGCACCTGAGTTCGAGAGGGGGGCGCCCCGATCACGACGGGCCGGCCCGGCACGGGAGGTGAGATGCGACTCGCGCTGGTTCAGCAGCACGCGACCCGTGACCTCGTCGACAACCTGCGCCGCGGCCTCGCCGCCCTCGAGCGCGCGGCGGCGCAGGGGGCGGAGCTGGTGTGCTACGCCGAGCTCGCCTTCGAGCCGTTCCACCCGCAGCGGCCGGCCGCCTCGCTCCCCATCGAGCTGGCGCAGGAGGTGCCCGGGCCGGTGACGCACGCCTTCGCGGAGCGCGCCGCGGAGCTCGGCGTCGCGGTGGTTCTGAATCTCTACGAGCGGGACGGCGCCCGCTGCTACGACTGCTCGCCGGTGATCGACGCCGACGGGCGGCTCGTCGGACGGGCACGCATGCTCCACATCACGGACTACCCGTGCTTCCACGAGTGCGGCTACTACGCCCCCGGCGATACCGGGCCCGCGGTCTTCGACACCCGCGTGGGCAGGATCGGGGTCGCGATCTGCTACGACCGCCACTTTCCCGAGTACATGCGCGCTCTCGCCCTCGCCGGCGCGGAGCTGGTGGTGGTGCCGCAGGCGGGGGCGGTCGACGAGTGGCCGCCAGGGCTCTACGAGGCCGAGCTCCAGGTGGCGGCCTTTCAGAACGGCTACTTCACGGCGCTCGCGAACCGCGTCGGCGCCGAGGACTGCCTCGAGTTCGCAGGCGAGTCCTTCGTCTGCGGACCGGACGGCCGGGTGCTGGCGCGGGCGCCGCGCGCCGAGGACCACATCCTGCTCGTCGACGTCGACCTCGGCGAGGTGCCGGCGAGCCACGCGCGGCGGCTGTTCCTGCGCGACCGCCGGCCCGAGCTCTACGCCGCCTGGTTCCGCTAGCGGGCGGCGGGCGCGCCGCGTGCCGCCGCCGGCGCGACCGGCGCCGACGGACGCCGCGGCGCCGGGGTCCCGAGGCGGACGCGGGCCACCTCCGACACCACCGGGCCCGCGGCATTGCCGACCACGCAGTCGAAGTCGCCCGCGAGCGATGGGTCGAGGTCCGAGAGCTCGAGCCGCGGCGAGCGGCTGCCCCGGACCCGGTCGCCGTCGACGAGCACGACGCTGTTGCGGCGCCACTGGTAGTCCGCCGGCGTGTCGCTCGCGACCTCGAGGCTGAGGACGGCGGTCCGTCCCTCGGGGACGGTTCCCCCGCGAGGCTGGCGGAGAACTTGAGCCGGCCTGTGCTGGGTGGCGGTGATCACGGCGGTGATCGGGTCGCCGAAGCGGCGGCCGTCGCCCGCGACCATCCGCGCGCGCACCGTTGCGGTGGCGACGCTGGGGAGGGCGATCCAGGGGGCCTGAACCGGGATCAGCGCCTGCGCGACGGCGCCGGGCGGGACCTCGAAGTCGGTGGGCAGCAGGTGCTCGAGAACCTGCCAGGCGACGCGGTCGGAGACGACGTCGAGGCGATACCCGGCGGCGCCCCGCCAGCTCTCGGTGCCGGTGTTGCGGACAGTCACCCTGATCTCGGCGACCGCCCCGGGAAGGACGTAGGCCGGCGCGTCGAGCGCGATCACCTCACCGTCGACGAAGGGCGTCGTCGCGGTCGCGTTGGCGTAGGCGAAGTAGGCGTTCTTGCGCTCCAGGTCGGGCCAGGCACCGAGAATCCCGAAGGAGCTGGTGTCGGGGGCCGGCGGATCGTGGATCTGGTAGAAGAACACGCGGTCCATCCAGCGCGCCCGCGGGTTCGGGCCGTACCAGTCGCTGACGATCTCCTCGTAGAAGTCCGCCTGCGGCGTCCAGCCGACGCGGCCGCTCTCGACGCCGGTCTCGGTCAGCCAGAAGGGTCGCCCCCACCAGCCGCTGGCCTGCAGGACATCCCGCACCGTCGTCCGGTAGGGCTGCCAGGAGGGTCGATCATGGAGCTCCTCGAAGACGTCGGAGGCGCCTCCGCCGCCCGGGTAGACGTGGTGGGCCACCACGTCGAGAACCGACCCCGCCTCGGCGATGACCTGACGCAGCCAGCTGTCCCAGTCGGCGCTCGAAAGGTGGGCGAGATCGGGCCCGCCGACCAGCGCACCGGGGTCCGCCGCGCGCACCGCCCGCGCCCCGGGAAGGAGGATGGTGTCGATGTACTGGCGCCGGGTCCCGGACCAGAAGCGCGGCAGGTTCGGCTCGTTCCAGATGCCCCAGGCGGGAATGCGGCCGCGGTAGCGGGCGGCGGCGAGGTAGACGAACTCCTGCCAGTCGCCGGGATCGCGCGGGACCCCCGAGAACTCCGGGCC
>JALOKS010000258.1 GCA_025456385.1 Thermoanaerobaculales bacterium
AAAGACACGGCATACCAGATAATCGACAGAAACTCGAGTACAGACGAGAGCACTAACTATCAGCCCCGAACCCCGAGGCCGCGTGGCCGCGATCGCAGATCGCGGCCTGCGGGTCGACGGGACGTCCAGCCACAGGCTCGGCCCGCGGTCGGGCGGCCGCAGGCAGGGTACGGGCACCGACGCCGACTCAGGCGACGAGCAGGTCCTCGCCGGCGCGGACGAGGCGGGCGTAGGCGCCGTTGGCCGCCAGCAGCTCGGTGTGGGTCCCCTGCTCGACGACCCGGCCGCGCTCGAGGACGACGATGCGGTCGGCGCGCTCCACGGTCGACAGCCGGTGGGCGATGACGATCACCGTCTTGCGCTCGAAGATCTTCGTCAGCGCGTCCTGGATCAGCTGCTCGGTCAGCGAGTCAATCGAGGCGGTCGCCTCGTCGAGGATCACCACCGGCGGGTCGTGGGCCATGGCCCGCGCGAAGGTCAGGAGCTGGCCCTCGCCCACCGAGAGGTCGGCGCCGCGCTCGCGCAGGACGTGCTCCCAGCCGATCCGCTCGACCACGTGGTCGGCGTTGACCAGCGCCGCGGCGGCCGCGCAGCCGGCACGATCGATCTGCGGGTTGCCGAGGTCGACATTGAAGCGCACCGTCTCCGAGAAGAGCTGCGGATCCTGCCGGACGCCGGCGATGGCCCGCCGCACGTCCTCGGAGCGAAGCTCCCTGAGCTCGCGGCCGTCGAGGGTGATCGAGCCGCGGTAGCCGGTGTACGAGGTGTCGAGCAGCCGGCTGATCGTGGTCTTGCCGGAGCCGGTCGCGCCGACCAGGGCGACGACCTCGCCCGGCCGCACCACGAGATCGACCCCGTGCAGCACGTCCTCGGCGTCCTCGCGGTAGCGGAAGCTCACCTCGCGCAGGATGATCTCGCCCTGCACCTCGGGCGCGGCCGCGCCCTCCCCCGACACCGTCTCCCGGACATCGAGCAGGGAGAGGATCTTCTCCACGGCGGCGGCGCCGCGCTGCAGCACCGCGACCTGCGACGAGAGCTCGCGCAGCGGCTGGAAGAGCCGGTCGAGGTACTCGATGAAGGCCACCAGCAGGCCGGCGCTCACCGGGTCGCTGGTCGGCAGCGGCAGCCCCATCCGCACCGCGAGCCCGGAGCCGTACCACAGCATCACCGCCACCCCGATCGAGGCGGTCCCGTCGACCAGGGCGTACATGAACGAATCGTAGATGTTGGTCCGGGTGGTGGCGCGGCGGAAGCGCCAGTTGCGCCGGTCGAAGTGCTCCTCGCTGTGGCGCTCGTTGCCGAAGAGCTGCACCACCTCGACGCCGTCGACACGTTCGGCGAGGTAGGCGTTGACCGCCGCCTGGGCCTCCCGCACCTCGCCGAAGAGCACCCGCAGACGGCGGCGGATGAGCTCCAGCAGGGCGAGGATCGGCGGCGCGAGGAGCAGCAGCACGAAGGTCAGGCGCGCGTGCAGCGAGAACATCGCAATCAGCGTGCCCACGATCATCAGGAGGTCGAAGATGATGTTGATGAGCCCCGACGAGAAGGCCTCGCCGAGCGCATCGACGTCCGAGGTGGCGCGGGTGAGCAGGCGGCCCGCCGGCTGGCGGTCGAGATAGCTCTGACGGAGGCCGAGGATCTTGCGGTAGATGGCGGACCGCAGCCGGACGATGCTCCGTTGGCCGACCCAGGCCAGCAGGAGCACGTAGGCGCCCTCGAGCACGTAGGCCGCGACCACCGCGGCGAGGTAGACGAGGCCGAGCGCCGCGATGCCCTCGGCGACGCCCGCCACGACGTGGTCGTCGATCACGCGCTTGAGGAGCCAGGGCTGCACCAGGCTGAGCGCGGCGGCGGCCGGCGTCAGCAGAAGCGCCAGCCCGAAGGCCGCGGCATCCGGCCGCAGGTAGGGCCAGAGCCGGCGGAAGATGGAGGCGTCGCTCACGAGGCGAGCTCCGACACCGCCGGGCGCTGGCTCTGCAGCAGCCAGGTCTCGCGGTAGAGGCCGGGGCGCTCGACCAACTCGCGGTGGTGCCCGCTGTCCACCAGGCGCCCGCCGTCGAGGACGAGCACGAGATCGCAGTGGCGGAGGGCCGACAGCCGGTGGCTCGCGATCAGGACCGTCGGCCGGCGCGGTCCGTGGGCGAGCCCGGCGATCGTTTCCACCAGCTTCGCCTCGGTCTCGTGGTCGACCGCCGACAGGACGTCGTCCAGGATCAGCAGGTCGCCGCCCCGGCAGAGCCCGCGGGCGAGGGCGACGCGCTGGCGCTGGCCGCCGGAGAGCATGATGCCGCGCTCGCCGACGACCGTCTCGAGCTGGGCCGGGAGGGAGGCGAGGTCGGCCTCGAGTGCCGCCATGCGCACCGCCTCCCCGATCCCGGCGGCATCGGACGCCTCCTCGAGGTCGACGTTGGCGGCGATGGTGTCGGAGAACAGGAAGGGCCGCTGCGGCACCACCGCCAGGCGGCGCCGCCAGCTGTCGAGGTCGAGGGCCGTCAGGTCGGCGCCGTCGACCAGGATCGAGCCCGGCGGCGGGTTGTAGAGCCTCGCCAGCAGCCGCAGCAGGGTGCTCTTGCCGCTGCCGGTGCGGCCGAAGATCCCGACCACCGCACCGGCGGGGATGGTCGCGCTCAGACCCGCGAGCACCGGGCGCTGCGGCTCGTCGGGGTAGGCGAAATCGAGGCCCCGGACCTCGATCGCCGGGCCGCTTCCGGCCTCGAGGACCCGGCCGGTGCCGCCCTCCGGCCGCTCCACCGGCGTGTCCATCAGCTCGAAGATCCGCTCCAGGGCGGCCCGGCCGCGCTGGATGACCGACATCATCCAGCCGAGCGAGCGCAGCGGCGGCAGGAAGACGGCGAGCAGGGCGGTGAAGGCGGCGAGCTCGCCCACCGTCAGACTGCCGGTGAGCACCATCGGCCCCCCGACGGTGATCAGAACGACCATCGACACGCCGCCGCCGAGCACCAGCAGCGGCAGTGCGATCGAGCGGATGAGCGCCAGCTGCATGCCGGTTCGCAGCCAGTCGTGGTTGCGCTCCTCGAAGCGGGCGATGAAGGCCTCCTCGGCCGCGAAACCCTGAATGGCGCCCACCCCCTGCAGGCTCCCCAGGACGTGCTCGGAGATCTCGCCGAGCTCCTCCTGGTTGCGCCGCGACAGGGCGAACAGGCTGTGGATTCCCCACTGCACCGCCACCGCGCCGATCAGGATCGGCAGCAGGACCAGGCCCGTCAGACGGGGGGAGAGCGCGATCATCTTCCATCCCGTGAGCGCGACGGCGATGGTCACGTTGACGACCTGCAGGCCGCCGTAGCCCACCAGCGTCCGAACCCACGAGATGTCATTCGAGGCCCGGCTCACCAGGTCGCCCCGTTTGTGGGCCGCGTAGAACGAGGGCTGCAGCCGCAGCAGGTGCCCGAAGAGGTCCTTGCGCAGGTGGTACTCGACGTCGCGGCCGGGGTTGAAGATCAGGATCCTCGACAGGGAGCGGACGACGATCACCGCCACCCCCATCGCCGCGATCGCGACCACGTACCGGCCGAGCGGCTGCGCCCCGCGCAGGGCGTCGATCGCGTGGCCGATCTGACCGGGGATGCTGACGCTGATGTAGTTCGTCAGCCACAGGAAGAAGGCGCCTGCGAGGTAGCTCCAGCGGTGGCGCCAGGCGTAGTCCCTGAGCAGCCTCGGAATCGGCGCGCGCGCGGCGGCGCCCGCCCGGATGTCGATCCCACTCGCAGCCACCACTCCTCCAACCGGCGACCATGGTCGCATGTTTCCAGGCAACCGCACGCCCGCCCATTTCGAATTTCGAATTTCGGATCTTCGCCCCATGAGCATTCGTGAGGTGGACCGGGGGCGGGGTTCGCGCTAGGCTCCGCGGGTCCTGCAAAGGAGACGGTGATGCCGGACGCCATGCCCGAGGTGCTGATCAGCGAGGAGCAGATCCAAGCGAAGACCGCCGAGCTCGCGCGGCGGATCTCCAGCGACTACCGCGAGGTCGACGACCTGATCCTGGTCGGCGTCCTCAAGGGCTCCTTCATCTTCCTCGCCGACCTCGCGCGCCGCCTGACGATCCCCCGCAGCATCGACTTCATGGCGCTGTCGACCTACGGCGACGGCACCGCCACCGACGGCGCGGTGCGCATGATCATGGACCTGCGCCGCAACATCGCGGGCAGGCACGTGCTGGTCGTCGAGGACATCGTCGACACCGGCTACACCCTGGCCTACCTCGTCCGCAACCTGGCCGCCCGCCAGCCGGCCTCGCTCAAGACCTGCGTGCTCGTCCACAAGCCGGACCGGCGCAAGGTCTACGCCCAGATCGACTACCTCGGCTTCGAGATCCCGGACGTCTGGGTCGTCGGCTGCGGCCTCGACTGGGCCGAGAAGTTCCGCGCCCTGCCCTACATCGGGGTGGTGAAGCCGGTTCCCACGCCAGATCCGATTTCGGATTTCGGATTTCGGATTTCGAATTTCGAATTTGCGGTCAAAAGGGCCGGCTCGATTGCGTTGAGACCCGGCAGCCCCGCCCCTCTGCCCCTTTTCCCCTCCGCCCCTCCGCCCCCGGTGATCCCGCTCACAGACGGCCCGCCGACCGCGGCCGACATTGGAAGCGGACGCACCGGATCATCTCCTCCTTCCCAAGCCCCTCGCGGGCTTGCTTTTTTTCGCTCGCGCCCCCCGGCCCGCAGGC
>JALOKS010000259.1 GCA_025456385.1 Thermoanaerobaculales bacterium
CTGCGCCTCGACGGCGGCCTGGAGCCTGTCCCGCAGCGCGGTCCCGCGCCCGTCCTTCTTCCAGTTGAAGGTGCTGATGAAGAGGTGGTGCCGCGCCCCGTCGATCATGTCGAGGCGGGCCTGCCAGGCGCGGCGCGGGTCGGAGATCAGCTCGACCGAGTTGCCGGTGGTCCAGCGGGTGCGTCCCACCCGGCCCACGAGCTCTTCGACGGACTCCGAAGGCGGCTCCGAGGCTGTGGCCGCGGCGGCGATCAGAGCCGAGATCAGTGCGATTTTTGATCGGAGGAGGCCAGGGCAGCACACGCGGCGTACTGTAGCAAAATACACCCAACCCATTGTCCGACTCAGCTTCCAGATTCAGGAATATAATCCGGATCGCGCAGTAAACCTCTGACGAACCCGCGAGAAGGGGGACGACCATGCACGATCCAAGCGACCGTCCGAGCTACGAGCCCGAGCTGACGAGCCAACCGACGGCGGCGCCGGGCGCCAGGTTGAGCGCCCTGCAGCGCCTGTGGATGATGTTCACATCGCCGGGCGAGGTTTTCGCCGACATCGCCGTCAGGCCGACCTGGGTGCTGCTGATGGTGATCCTGGTGCTGCTCGGGGTCGGCAGCCAGATCGTGATCGCGCCCCACATCGACACCGAGGCCACGATCCGGGCGCGGATGGCGGACCGCGCCGACGAGCTCAACGAGGAGCAGATGGAGCGGATCGTCGCCCAGGCCGAGAAGTTCTCCAAGTTCGGGCCGATCATCGGCCTCGTCGTCGCCCCGATCGTGTGGGCGCTGATGGCGGCCGTGTTCCTGGTGATGCTCAAGATCGTCGGTTCGGGCATCGACTTCGAGCGCTCGCTGTCGGCCACTCTGCACGCCTACTGGCCGCCGACCGGTGTCGCGCTGGTGCTGCTCTCGGTTCTGGTGCAGCGGGTCGGCAAGCTGCCGCAGGAGGAGCTCGGCACCGTGGTCAAGGCCAACCTCGGCGCCTTCCTGTCGCCCGACACGCCCGACTGGATGGCGGCCGCCGCCGGCACGCTCAGCATCTTCAACGTCTGGGTGGTGGTCCTGCTGATCATCGGCTTCGCCACGGTCGGCAAGCTGTCGCGCGGCAAGGCGGTCGTCGCCGCCCTGGTGCCGTGGGGGCTGTGGATCGTCGTCAAGTCGGTCTTCGCCGCGCTGATGGGCTGAGCGTTGGCCGGGTCGGGCCGAGCCTGACGAGCGGACGACGCCCGCTCGGATCGGAAGGGGAGCATGAAGAAGGCGCTCATCGTTGCAGGGGTGGTCGTGGTGCTGGCGCTGGTCGTCTGGGCCAGCCTGCGCGACAGCGGTCCGCGCGGCGAAGAGGTCGAGGTCGGCGCCGCCGAGCGGCGGACGATCTCGTCGCGGGTCAAGGCGACCGGCGAGATCACCCCCGAGAGAAAGGTCGAGATCTCGGCCAAGGTGGTGGGTGAGATCATCGCGCTGCCGGTGGTCGAGGGGCAGCAGGTGAAGGCGGGCCAGCTCCTGCTCGAGATCGAGCGCGACCTCTACGAATCGGCGCGCGACCAGGCTCGGGCGGCCCTCCGCCAGGCCGAGGTCTCGGTGCGGCGGCAGCAGGTGCAGCTCGCGGACGCCGAGCGCCGCCTGCAGCGCACCCGGGAGCTGATCTCCGACGGCCTGGTCAGCCAGGAGGCCCTCGACGCGGCCGTGCTGGCGGTCGAGACCGTCAAGGTCGAGCTCGAGGCTCAGGGGCACCTCATCGAGCAGTACCGCTCCGCGCTGCAGCGGGCGGCTGACGATCTCGCCCGCACGACCATCCGCTCGCCCATGGACGGCACCGTCATCCAGCTCAACACCGAGCAGGGCGAGACGGTGGTGCCGGGGAGCACCAACCTTCCGGGCTCGGTGATCATGACGGTCGCCGACATGTCGATCCTGCTCGCCGAGGTGGAGGTCAGCGAGGTCGACGTGGTCAACGTGAAGCTCGGCCAGGAGGCCGAGGTCAAGGTCGACTCCCTGGGCGACGCCGCGCAGAGGGGCCGCGTCGTCGAGATCGCGACCTCGGGCCGCGAGGACCCGGCTCTCGGCACGATCGACTTCGCGGTCAAGGTCGCGATCGACGATCCCGACCCCCGGCTGCGGCCGGCGATGACGGCCAAGGTGGACATCCTGACCGCGACCCGCGACGACGCTCTGATCGTGCCCATCCAGGCGGTCGTCAAGCGCCGCTTCGACGCCAGCGGGGAGGAGGTCAAGGGCGCGGAGGCCAAGGGCCTCGACGAGGTCGACACCGTGTACCGGATCGCCGACGGCACGGCGCACTCGCAGCGCGTCGAGACCGGCATATCCGACGAGCTGCACGTCGAGATCATCAGCGGCCTCACCGCCGGGGACGAGGTGATCATCGGGCCCTACCGGACCCTCAAGGCCCTGCGCGCGGGCGACCGGGTCAGCCTCAAGAAGGACGGCGACGAGGCACCCGGCGATGAGGAATCGACGCCCGACGACGAGGAGCCCGCCGACTGATGCTGATCTCGATCCGCGCCCTGAGGAAGATCTACAGCATGGGCGAGGTCGAGGTGCGGGCGCTCGACGGCGTCGATCTCGAGGTCGCCGCGGGCGAGTATGTCGCCATCATGGGGCCCTCCGGCTCCGGCAAGTCGACGCTGATGAACCTCATCGGCTGCCTCGACACCCCGAGCACCGGCGAGTACGTGCTCAACGGCCAGCGGGTCTCGGAGCTCGACGACACCGAGCTGGCCGCGATCCGCAACCGTGAGATCGGCTTCGTCTTCCAGACCTTCAACCTCCTGCCGCGCGCGACGGCCCTCGCGAACGTCGAGCTGCCGCTGATCTACGCCCGCGTCTCCGCCTCCGAGCGCCACCGCCGGGCGCGCGAGGCCCTGGTGAAGGTCGGCCTCGGCGACCGCGCCAGGCACCAGCCGAACGAGCTCTCGGGCGGCCAGCGCCAGCGGGTCGCAGTCGCTCGGGCGTTGGTCAACAACCCGTCGATCCTGCTCGCGGACGAGCCCACCGGCAATCTCGACTCGAGGACGTCGAAGGAGATCATGGACCTCTTCGACCGGCTCAACGAGGCCGGGAACACGCTGGTCGTCGTCACCCACGAGGAGGACATCGCCGCCCACGCGCGGCGGGTCGTGCGGATGCTCGACGGCCGGGTGCTCGCCGACGAGCGCCGCCCAGGGGCGGTGGGAGCGGAGCCATGATCTGGGACAACCTGCTGATCGCGCTGCAGGCGATCCGCGCCAACAAGCTGCGCTCGCTGCTCACCATGCTCGGCATCATCATCGGGGTCGGCGCGGTGATCGCGGTGGTCTCCATCGTCCAGGGCCTGAACTACGTCATCGCCACCCAGCTCGAGGGCGTGGGGGCCAGCTACATCCGGGTCGCGTGGCGCGACGACCCCAACGACGCCGACCTCGCCGGGCGCGAGATCACCCTCACCTACGAGGACGGATTGGCGGTGATGGAGCGGGCCTCGGCCATCAAGTACTTCAATCCGATCTTCTTCCGCGGCGAGCGGGCGCAGTACCGGGACCGCAGGCACGCGACGACCCTGCTCGGCGTCGGCCCCTCCCACCAGGAGGTCAACAACCACTGGGTCGAGCGGGGCCGCTTCTTCTCCTCCCTCGACCTCGACCGCCGGACGCGGGTGTGCATCATCGGCAAGGACATCGTCGACGAGCTCGAGCTCGGCGACGAGCCTCTCGGCAAGGAGCTGGTCATCGGCCGCGGCAGCTTCACGGTCGTGGGCGTGATGGCGGAGATGGGCGAGCTCTTCGGGCAGAGCCGCGACGACCTGGTGCTCATCCCGATCACGACCGCCCGCGACATCTACGGACCGGACCCCTTCAAACGCCTCATTCTCGACTTCCAGGCGACCAGCGCCGACCGGGTCGCGCAGGCCAAGGACCAGATCACCGAGATCCTGCGGGCCCGCCACGGAATCCCGGAGGGCAAGCGGAACGACTTCCGGGTGGTGCTGCAGGAGGAGATCCTGGAAACCACCGGTTCGATCCTGGGCACCCTGACGAGCGTCGTCGCCGGCGTGGTCAGCATCGCGCTCCTGGTGGGCGGGATCGGCATCATGAACATCATGCTGGTCTCGGTCACCGAGCGCACCCGGGAGATCGGGGTGCGCAAGGCTGTGGGCGCCCGCAAGTCGGACATCATGGTCCAGTTCCTGATCGAGGCGGTCACCATCTCGCTGGTCGGGGGCCTGATCGGGGTGCTGGTCGGCTGGGGGCTCGGCATCCTCGGCGCCAACGCCATTCCGGGCTTCCCGCCGGCCCACGTGCCGCTGTGGGCGGTCGCCCTCGGCTTCGGCTTCGCGGCCCTGGTCGGGATCTTCTTCGGCACCTACCCGGCGGCCAAGGCCGCGGCCCTCGACCCGATCGAGGCGCTGCGGCACGAGTGAGGTTTCCAACCACCCGCCCGCTCGCGTATCGGATTTCGGGATTCCACCCACTCACGTGCGAACGAGACGCCCGCACCACCAGGAGCGCGGGGACGGCTCCAGGTGTGGTGGTGCGGCCGTCCCGGCCG
>JALOKS010000036.1 GCA_025456385.1 Thermoanaerobaculales bacterium
CGGCGTCGTGGGCGGAGACGGAGGGCAGCTACACCTCATCGACCGGCCGCGTCCAGGTCGCGCGGCGGGCTCTGGCGCCGGCGGCGCAGGCGCGTCCGGCCTGGGAGCTGCTGCACCGCCTCGCGGTCGAGCTCGGGATCGACCAGGCGCGCGCGCTGTCGCCGCGCATTCTCTTCGCGGAGATGGCGGTCGCGGTGCCGGCCTTCTCGGGGATCACCTGGGGACGGCTGCTCGGCGGCGCGGCCCTCGCCGTGCACGGGGAGGTGCCGGGTGGGGACTGAGGTGGTCGTCATCGCCCTCAAGCTCGCCTTCGGCCTCGCCGTGCTGCTGACGACGGTGCCGATCATGGTCTGGGTCGAGCGCCGCGGCTCCGCCCTCATTCAGGACCGTCTCGGGCCGAACCGGGTCGGCCCTCTCGGCCTCCTGCAGCCAGTGGTCGACGTCATCAAGCTGGTCACGAAGGAGAACTTCCTGCCGTCCCGTGCGCAGGCCCCGATCTACCTCCTCGCCCCCGTGTTCGCGATCATCATCGCGCTCAGCACCTTCATCGCCGTGCCGATCGGCCCCGACGACGGGCTCACGCTCTTCGGCCGGCCCGTCGACGGGCTGCTCGTCGCTCCCCACCTCGACATCGGCCTCCTCTACATCTTCGCGGTCGCCTCGCTGGGCGTCTACCCCCTGGTCCTGGCGGGCTGGGCATCGGCCAACAAGTTCTCCATGCACGGCGGCATCCGCGCCTCCGCGCAGGCGATCTCCTACGAGCTGGCGATGACCCTCGCGGTGGTCGGCGTCCTCATGGGGGCGGGCTCGCTGCGTCTCGACGAGATCGTGCTCCAGCAGAGCGGGACCTGGCTCGGCATGCTGCCGCGGTGGAACGTCGTCGTGCAACCCCTGGGAGCCCTCATCTTCGTCGTCGCCGTCTTCGCCGAGACCAACCGCCTGCCCTTCGATCTGCCCGAGGCCGAGGCCGAGCTGGTCGCCGGTTACCACACCGAGTACTCCTCCCTCTCCTTCGCCGCCTTCTACATGAGCGAGTACATCCACATGACCGTGGCCGCCGCGCTCGCAACCACTCTCTTTTTCGGCGGCTGGACCCTGCCGGGGATCGAGCTGCCCTTCGGCGGCTGGCCGCAGGCCCTGCTCGGGATGACGGTGTTCGGCCTCAAGGTGGCGCTGTTCCTGTGGTTCTTCGTCTGGGTGCGCTGGACGCTGCCCCGGTTCCGATTCGACCAGCTCATGGCCCTCGGCTGGAAGGTCATGCTGCCCCTGGCGGTGCTCAACTTCCTGTGGGTCGGGGTGGTCCTCGGCCTCGGGCTGATGGAGGAGGGACCGTGGTGACCTGGGTCTTCCTCGCAGCCGCGGCGGTGGCGGTCGTCTTCGCCTGCCTCGCCGTGGTGGTCCGCAACCCGATCCTCAACGTGCTGTCGCTGGTGATCGTCTTCTTCGCCATGGCCGCGATCTTCGCCCTCCTCGGCATGGACTTCCTGGCCGCGATCCAGGTCATCGTCTACTCCGGGGCGATCCTCGTCCTCTTCCTCTTCGTCGTCATGCTGCTCAACATCCCGCGCCTCGGACGACTCGGCAGCGGCCGCCCATTCCAGGCCCTGCTCGGCTCTCTCCTCGCCGCGTTCCTCGGCGGACTGCTCCTGGCCGCCGCCGCCCTGCTCCCCGCCGGGCTCGGGGCGGTGCTCCCGGGTGCCGCCGCGGGCGGTACCGCCGTCCCCATCGGGCGGGCCCTGATCAGCTCCCACCTCTTCGTCTTCGAGTTCATCACCCTGCTCCTGGCGGCCGCGATCGTCGGCGCGGTCTACCTCGGCGAGCGGGAGCTGCAATGACCGCGGAGCTGGTGCCGATCCCCTTCACCTGGGTCCTGGCGCTGTCGGCGGTGCTGTTCGCGATCGGCACTCTCGGCGTCATGCTGCGGCGAAACGCCATCGCCATCTTCCTGTCCCTGGAGGTGATGCTGAACTCGGCCAACCTCGCGTTCGCCGCCTTCGCCTACCGCTTCGGCGCCGTGCACGTGGCCGCCGCCGCCGCCCTCGACGGCCAGATCTTCATCTTCTTCGTCATTGCCGTCGCCGCTGCCGAGGCCACTGTCGGCCTCGCCCTCTTCATCGCGCTGTACCGCCTCAGGGAAACCATCGATGTCGACCGCTTCAACATCCTCCGCTGGTAGGCGCGGCTGATGCTCGACGCCCTCTGGCTGATTCCGGCCCTCTGCCTGGCGGGCGCCTGCGCCAACCTCGTTCTCGGCACGCTGCGGGCGCCGAAGGCGATCGTGGCGGTGGTCGGCGTCGGCTCGGTCGGAGCCGCGACCGCCGTCGCCTGGGCCACTCTCTGGGCCTACGCCGGGCAACCGCTCGCCGTCGTCGTCCGGCCCTACTTCACCTGGATCTCGGCCGGCGACATCACCGTCAACGCGTCGCTCCAGCTCGACCCCCTGTCGGCGGTGATGACCGCCTTCGTGACCGTGGTCGGGCTGCTCATCCACGTCTACTCGGTCGGCTACATGCACGGCGAGGGCAACGCCGCCTTCGCCCGCTACTTCGCCTACCTCAACCTCTTCATGTTCGCCATGCTGCTGCTGGTCCTGGGCTCGAACCTGGCGGTGCTGTTCATCGGCTGGGAGGGCGTGGGCCTCTGCTCGTACCTCCTCATCGGCTACTACTACCGCCAGCTGTGGTGCGCCCAGGCCGGCATGAAGGCCTTCATCGTCAACCGCATCGGCGATCTCGGCTTTCTGCTCGCGATCTTCGCCACCCTGGCCGCCTTCGGCAGCCTCGAGTTCGAGACGGTCTTCCCTGCGGCGGCTGCCGACCCCGCCTCCTTCGGCCCCGAGGCGACCGTCATCGCGCTGCTGCTGTTCGTGGGCGCCGTCGGCAAGTCGGCCCAGATTCCGCTCTACGTCTGGCTGCCGGACGCGATGGCCGGCCCGACCCCGGTCTCGGCCCTGATCCACGCCGCCACCATGGTCACCGCCGGCGTCTACATGGTCGTGCGCGCCAACGTCCTCTTCAGGCTGAGCCCGACCGCGATGCTCACGGTCGCGGTCGTCGGCGGCGTCACCGCGATCTTCGCCGCCACCATCGGCCTGGTCCAGAACGACATCAAGAAGGTGCTCGCCTACTCGACGGTCTCCCAGCTCGGGTACATGTTCCTGGCGACCGGCGTCGGCGCCTGGGTCGCCGCCATTTTCCACGTCGTGACCCACGCCTTCTTCAAGGCCTGCCTCTTCCTCGGCTCGGGCTCGGTGATCCACGCCTGCGGCGGCGAGCAGGACATGCGCCGGATGGGCGGCCTCCGGATCCACATGCCGACCACCTACTGGACCTTTCTCGCCGCCACCCTGTCGATCGCCGGCATCCCGATCTTCGCGGGCTTCTTCTCCAAGGACGAGATCCTCACCCGCACCTGGGCCGCCGGCGCCTCCGACCTCAACGGTTTCGGCGACGCGTACCGCGTGCTGTGGGCCCTCGCCGTGGCCGCGGCCCTGCTGACCGCCTTCTACATGTTCCGGGCGCTCTTCACGACCTTCCACGGCAGCTTCCGCGGGCCCGAGGAGGTCGCCCACCACCTGCACGAGTCGCCGCGCTCGATGACCCTGCCGCTGGTCCTCCTCGGTGTCCTCTCGGTGGTCGGCGGCTTCGTGGGCCTGCCCGGCCAGCTGCTCCACCTCGAGGGCCTGAACCTGATCGAGCGCTTCTTGAAGCCCGTGGTGATCCCGCTGGCCGAGGTCGGCGGGCACGCCGCGGAGGCGGCGCACGGAGCCCACGGCATCGGCCTCGCGACCGAGTGGCTGCTGGTGCTGGTGTCGGTCGGAGCCGCCGCCGCCGGGGTGCTGCTCGCCCGGCGCTTCTATCTCGGGGCCGGCGCCTTCCTCCTGCCGAGGCGGCTCGCCGAGCGCCTGCCCCTCCTCCACCGCATGCTGCTCAACAAGTACTGGGTCGACGAGCTCTACGCCCTGCTGGTCATCCGGCCGCTGCGCGCGGCGGCCGGCTTCTGCTGGCGGGTCGTCGACGAGCTCGCGATCGACACCCTGCTCGTCAACGGCACGGCCTTCGGCGTCGAGCTCGGCGCTGATCTCGCGCGGTACACGACGACCGGAAACATCCGCAACTACGCCCTGATGGTGCTCGCGGCGGCGGTCGGAATCGCCGCGCTGCTGTGGTGACGGGGGAGGCGATGGTCGACGATCACCTGCTCTCCATCGTCCTCATCGCGCCGGCCGCCTTCGCCGTCGTGCTGCTGCCGATCCCGCGGCGCTGGCGGAAGGTGCACCGGGTGCTGACGATCATCGCCTCGTCGCTGATGTTCGCCTTCTCGCTCCGCCTGTGGACCGCCTTCGACGCGGACGAGCCGGGCTTCCAGCTCGCCGAGCGGCTGCCATGGATTCCTCAGCTCGGCATCAGCTACCACATCGCGGTCGACGGCATCTCGATCCTGCTCGTCCTGCTGACCACCCTCCTCCTGCCGGTGGTGGTCCTCGCCGCCTGGCGGCTGAACATCGAGCACATCAAGTCGCTGCACATCTCCCTCCTGCTCCTGACCACGGGGATGATCGGCACCTTCGTCGCCGTCGACCTCTTCCTCTTCTACGTCGTGTGGGAGATCACCCTCATCCCGATGTACTTCATCATCGGCGTGTGGGGCGGGCCGCGGCGCATCTACGCCGCCGTCAAGTTCTTCATCTTCACCATGGTCGGGTCGGTGCTGATGCTCGTCGCCGTTCTCTACCTGGCCTGGTTCCACCACCTCCAGACCGGCGCCTGGTCCTACGACTATACGGAGCTTCTCACCACGGCCCCCCTGCTCCCCGTCACGGGCGGCCTGCTCGCACCCGGCCTGCTGGTCTTCGCCGCCTTCGGCCTCGCCTTCGCGATCAAGGTGCCGGTCTTCCCCTTCCACACCTGGCTGCCCGACGCCCACGTCGAAGCTCCGACCACCGGCTCGGTCATACTCGCCGGCGTTCTCCTCAAGATGGGCGCCTACGGCTTCCTGCGCTTCAACCGCGGTCTCCTGCCCGCGGCCTGGGAGGCCTGCGTGCCGCTGCTGACCGCGCTGGCGGTGGTCGGCATCATCTACGGCGCCCTGGTGGCGATGGTCCAGGCGGACGTCAAGAAGCTGGTCGCCTACTCGTCCGTGAGCCACATGGGCTTCGTCATGCTGGGCCTCGCCGCGGGAGGCCAGGCCGCCACCCAGGGCGCGATCCTGCAGATGGTCAACCACGGCCTCTCCACCGGCGGGCTCTTCCTCCTCGTCGGCATGCTCTACCAGCGCCGCCACACCAGGATGATCGCGGACTTCGGCGGCCTCGCGCACGAGATGCCGGTCTTCACCGGCGTCTTCCTGATCGTCACGCTGTCGTCGATCGGCCTGCCGGGCCTCAACGGATTCGTCGGCGAGTTCCTGATCCTCGCCGGCTCCTGGTCCCGCGCTCCGGTGGCGGTCGCCTTGGCGGGCCTCGGCATCATCCTCGGCGCCGTGTACATGCTGTGGACGGTGCAGCGCGTCTTCTGGGGCCCGCTCGCGAACGAGGCCAACCGCCTGCTCCCCGACCTCACCGTCCGCGAGCTCTTCGTGATGCTGCCTCTGCTGGTCCTGATCGTGTGGATCGGCGTCCACCCCGGTACCTTCCTGTCGCCCACGGAGGCCGCCGTGCGGCTGCTCCTGGGGCGTTGAGCGAAAGGACTGCGGATGCCGAGCCCCATCCACACCGACCTCCTCGCCGTCGCACCGCAGGTCATCCTGACCCTGGCGGCCGGCCTCCTGCTCCTCATCGAGGCCTTCCTGCCCGGGCTTCGGCGCGCGCTCTCCGAGCTCGGGATGCTGGCGGTCGCCGGCGCCGCCTGGGCACGGCTCGCGCTCCCCACGCCGGGCCTGGTCTGGAGCGGCACGCTGCGCGTCGATGAGCTCGCGGCCTTCGTCGATCTCTACATCCTCGCGGCGCTCTTCCTGACCCTCTGGATGGCGGGGCCCTTCCTGCGACGGAACGACAGCGAGCGCGGCGAGTTCTACGTCCTCGCCCTCTTCGCCGCCGTCGGGGCCATGGTGATGGCGAGCGCCGTCAACCTGCTGACCGTCTTCCTCGGCCTCGAGCTGCTGTCGATCCCGCTCTACGTGCTCAACGCCTTCTTCCGCCGCAGCGTCATCAGCCTCGAGGCCGGCCTCAAGTACTTCGTCGTCGGCGCCTTCGCCTCCGCCTTCGTGCTGTACGGGATGGCTCTTCTCTACGGAGCGACGGCGAGCACCGACCTCGCCGTGATCGTCGCCGTGATCGCCGCGGGAGCGGCTCTCGACCCGCTCGTCGCCATCGGTCTCGCCATGGTCGTCGCCGGCCTCGCCTTCAAGCTCGCGGTGGTTCCCGCCCACGCCTGGGCGCCCGATGTCTACCAGGGGTCGCCGACGCCGGTGACGGCCTTTCTCTCGGTGGTGCCGAAGGGCGCGGCGCTGATCGTCCTCCTGCGGCTCGCCGAGGGCATGGACCTGGCGCGGCTGTCGGCGGGCTGGGTGGTGGCGATCGCCGGCATGGCGGTCGCGTCGCAGACCCTCGGCAACCTGATCGCGCTCGTCCAGCGCGACGTCAAGCGGATGCTCGCCTACTCCGGCATCGCCCACATGGGCTACGCCCTGGTGGCCGTGCTGGTCGGCGGTCCCGACGGCGCGAGCGCCGTGCTCGTCTACCTGGTCGCGTACACCTTCATGAACATGGGGGCCTTCGCGGCCCTCGCCCTGCTCTCCGAGCGCGACGACCGCCCGCACCTCATTCGCGACCTCGAGGGCCAGGGCTACCACCGCCAGCTCGCCGCCCTGACCCTCACGACCTGCCTGTTCTCGCTCGCCGGCATGCCGCCCTTCGTCGGCTTCACTGCCAAGTTCGCGGTCTTCCGCGCCGCCGTCAACCATGGCTTCGTCTGGCTCGCGGTGGTCGGCGTCGCCAACTCGCTGCTATCCGCCGCCTACTACCTTCGGGTAATCTACGCTCTGTACATGAAGCCGCTGCCGGAGCGGGCGCCGGAGCTCCAGCCCTCGCTTCCGATCGCGGCAACCGCGACCGTCGCGGCGCTCGGGGTCCTCGCGCTCGGTCTCTACCCGACCGCCCTCCTCGACGCAGCGGCGGCCGTCATCACGAGCATCACGAGGTGATACATGGCGGCCTACAAACGTCACATCGACACCGACAGCATCTCCGAGCTGACGATCTCCCGCCTGTCGATCTACCTCCGCTGCGTCGACCAGCTGCTGGAGGCCGGTCTCGAGACCGTCTCCAGCCAGGAGCTGGCCAAACGCTTCAATCTCAACTCGGCGCAGATCCGCAAGGACCTCGCCTACTTCGGCGAGTTCGGCGTGCGCGGGGTGGGCTACAACGTTCGTGAGCTCCGCCAGTACATCATCGAGATCCTCGGCCTCGACCGCGAGCGGAGGTTGGTGATCGTCGGCGCCGGCAACCTCGGCCTGGCCCTCTGCCACTACTCGGGTTTCTCGAAGGGGAACTTCCTGGTCGTCGGCGTCCTCGACTCCGACCCGACGCGCATCGGCGACGCAACGCCGGCCGGCCTTCTGGTCGAGGACGCCGAGCGGCTGCCCGAGATCGTCACCCAGCGCCGGGTCGACATCGGGGTCATCACGACCACCCCGGCGGCCGCCCAGGCCGTGTGCGATCGCATGGTCCAGGCCGGGCTGCGGACGGTGCTCAACTTCGCGCCGACCCGGGTCCGCGCGCCGGAGCACGTGCTCGCGAAGACCGTCGATCTCAAGGTCCACCTCGAGGAGCTGAGCTTCTTCCTGGCGCATGCGGGCGGCTGAGCCGGTTTGCTCGCCTGCCCGGGTCGTCGGAACCGTTCCGACACGCCGACGGCGCCGACCCACCGCTGCGGACCCCGGCGGTGGCGCCGCGATCGAGATTCCGTTACAGTGACGCCGATGAACGCGCCAGCCACGATCGGCAAGTACGAGGTCATCCAGCAGATCGCGGTCGGAGGCTTCGGCGTCATCTACAAGGGCTGGGACCCCTTCATCAAGCGCACCGTCGCCATCAAGATGTGCGCCACGCCCGACGACGAGGTGCGGCAGCGCTTCCAGCAGGAGGCGCAGTTCGTCGGCAACCTCGTGCACCGCAACATCACCCTGGTCTTCGACTACGGCGTCGAGGACGGCGTCCCGTACATCGTCCAGGAGTTCCTCTCCGGATACGACCTTGACGAGCTCCTCAAGGCCGGCGTGATCGGCGACGAGAGCTCGGTGGTCTCGATCCTCATTCAGGTCTGCGAGGGTCTCGACTTCGCGCACCAGCGGGGCATCGTGCACCGCGACATCAAACCCTCGAACATCCGTCTGCTCGAGGACGGCACGGTCAAGATCATGGACTTCGGGATCGCGAAGTCGATCCTGGCGGCATCGAAGCTGACCCAGACCGGAATCGCACTCGGCACCGCCGGCTACCTCGCGCCCGAGCAGATCCAGGGGCGGCCGATCGACGCCCGGACCGACATCTTCGCGCTCGGGGTGGTCGCCTTCGAGCTCTCGACGGGGGTGCGGCCCTTCGAGAGCGCGACCCTGTCCAACGTCCTCTACAAGATCCTCAACGAGGAGCCGCAGATCCCCGCCGAGGCCGACTCGAGGTGCTCCCCCGAGATCACGGCGATCATCCGCCGCTGCATGGCCAAGGAGCCGGCCGACCGCTACCAGGGGGCGGAGGAGATCCTCGTCGACCTGCGGCGGCTGGCCGCCAGGGGCGCGCCGGACGTGGTCACCACCAAGGAGCTCACGACCGGCGTCCTGCGGCAGGTGATCGGCAACATGGGCCACCCGCGTCCGGAGCTCGCCGACGACACCACCCGCCGGGTGGCGACGCCGCGCTCGGCGCCGGCGGCGCCGTCGACTCCCCAGAGCGCGCGGCTGGAGCGGACTCCCGAGCCGCCCTCGTCACAGCCTCCCCGCCACAGCCCGGTGGCGCGGATCTTCGCCTCTCTGCTGCTCGTCCTCGCCGCCGCCGGCGGAACTCTGTACCTCTCCAATGACGCGCAGCGCCTCGTCTTCGGCGAGGCCGGCGCCCCGTGGGTCGCGACCCCGACGCCGACGATCACCCCGACGCCGACGATCACGCCGACACGCACCGTCACGCCGACGCAGACGCCGGAGCCGAGCCCGACCGCCACCCCGGCGCCGGTCCCGGTACGCTTGATCGTCGACCCGCCAGCCGAGGTCCTGGTCGACGGCCGCCGCTTCGGCGAGGGGCGCACCGCGGGCGGCACGGTGCGGTTGACGCCCGGCGTGCACACCTTCACGCTGACCATCCCTGACTTTCCGCCCACGACCCTCAGGCGCGAGGTCGCTCCCGGCACCGATCGGCTGTCGCTGACCCTCGAGGTCGGCCAGCTCTCGGTGCTCGTCGACCCGGCGGCGCCGCCCGGCGGCATCGCCTTTCTCGACGGCAACGCTCTCGGCCCCGTGCCGCTGGTGCGCGTCAAGGTCCAGGCCGGCGAGCATGAGCTGGTGGTGCGCTGGGACGGCAGGGCGCCGTTCCGCAGCACCGTGACCGTGCCCCGCATGCCCAACCCGGGCCTGCGCGTGGTCGTCGCGCCGCCCCCCTGAGCTCCGGCCGGAGGTCTCATCCGGCATTGCATGGGATGACCGCCTCGGATGCGGCCCCTGCCCGTCTCCGTGCCCGGATGACCGGCCAGCGACCGCGGCATGGCCACCTCCGGGTCGTTCGTACCAAACGATTCGCGGGGTTCTCTGAACCGGAGGGGCACTGAGGGCACAGAGCCGCACAAAGAGTCTTCCGATGTTCCTCGGGACCATCCACAGAGAATTTCGTTGCGAGTCATGAGCTCCCGCTGTGGTGTCTCTGTGTTCTCCGTGCCTCTGTGGTTCAGGCGGGCGGCTGAAATCCGAAGTCAGGAATTGACCCGCGCCCAGCTCGCGGACTTCCGAGTGAGCCGACCGCGGCGCGGCCGCCCACCGCCGCGGCGTGGACCGCGCGCCCGATTCGGGTTACATTGAGACCATGTCGAGACCACGCTTCAGCCGCCGCACGTTTCCCCTGGTGCTGATGGCGCTCGCGCTGGCGATGTCCGTACGGGCTCAGGAGACCACGCCGAGCGAGGACCTCGCGCTCCAGGCCTACCGGAAGGGCGAGGTCGAGAGGGCCGTCGCGCTGTACACCACGGCCCTCTCCGAGACCGCCGACGCGAACCACCGCGCCCGCATCCAGGTCCAGATCGCCTGGAACCTCTTCAGCATCGGCCGCCTCGACGAGGTGCGCACGCACCTCCGCGCGGCCCTGGTCGAGGACCCGAGCCTGAGCCTGCTCTCGGACTACTACACGCCCGAGTTCCTGGAGATCTTCGAGTCCTCCCGGCGCTCCAACCTCGAGCACGGCGGCGGCACGCCACCTCCCGACCTCGAGGTGACCATCGCCGCCGTCAACGACCGCATCGCCGCCGGCGCGGACCTCGAGGGCGCCCTCGCCGATGTCGACCGGCTGCTCGCCGCCTACCCGCGCGACGGCCGGCTGCTGCCGCTCAAGGCCCAGCTCCTGACTCTCCTCGGCCGCACCGAGGAGGCGAACGCGCTCAGCGCCGCCCATGCCGGCGCCGAGGGCGCCCTGTATGCGGACGCGGTCTCCGCGACCGACCTGGTGCTGCGGGCCAACCGCCTGCTCGAGCAGGGCGACGCCACCACCGCTCTCCAGCTGACCCGCCAGGCCGTCACGTTGTCGCCCAACAACTACATGGCCCTCGAGCTGATGGCCGAGGCCGCCCAGCGGGTCGCCGACTGGAAGTCGGCCGAGTACGCCCTCAAGACCGCACTCGCGCTGCAGCCGGACAACATCGACCTCAAGCTGCGCCTCGGCGAGACCTTCGTCGCCACCTTCGAGGCCTCGGCTGCGCGCGACATCTTCAAGTCGCTGACCGAGAAGTTCCCGCACTCCGACCGTGCCTGGGCCTCCCTCGGCCTGCTCGAGGCCCGCCTCGGCAACCACGACCGGGCCCTCGACGCCCTCGGCCGCGCCATCGCCGAGAACGCCCTGCTGCCCGAGGTCCAGCTCGCGCACGGCGAGCTCCTGCTGCTCAAGGGCGAGGTGGACGGCGCGCTGCGCTCCTTCGAGGCCGCTGCCAACCTCCTGCGGACCGACCCCCAGCTCGAGGCCCGCCGCGGCCAGGCCCTGCTCGCCAAGGGGCGGAGCGCCGAGGCGCTGCCGCGTCTGCGGGCGGCGGTCGCAGGCGGCTTCGAGAAGCCGGACGTGCAGCGGGCGCTCGCCCTCGCCCTCGCTCTCGAGGGCCTGCACGCCGAGAGCGAGCGGGTGATCGCCGCGGTCGAGCAGGACGCGGCCGGGGACCGCGAGCTGGTGACGGGCTTCCTCGCCCTCGAGCGACGGGACTACGCCGCCGCGGAGAGAACCCTCGCGGTGCTCGCGGAGTCCCGCCGGGACGTGGCGACGATGGTCAACCTCCTCGCCGCCGCGGTCTACCCGCAGGCCCGCTACGCCGAAGCCGTCCGCCTCCTCGAGCGGGCGCACGGCCTCGCCCCGCAGACGGGGATCGTCGCCGACAACCTCGCGAAGGCGCGCGCGGCCCTGGCGGCCGAGCAGCTCGGCGCCGTCGCCAGGCTCACCCGCGCGCTGCCGGAGTGAGCTCCGCCGCCGCGGGCGGCAGGCGCGACAGGAAGGCCAGGAGGTCCTCCGCGCTGCGCTCCGGGCGGTGCCGCTCCTCGTAGGCCGCCCGTGCCGCCACGCGCCGTCCCTCCCAACACCTGCGATCCGCGGCCGCGGCGGCGAGCAGGCGTGCGAGGTCGGCAGCCGCGGCGGGACCGGGCGTCAGCCGCGGCGCGGCCGCCTCCGGCCACTCCAGGAACTGCGGTCCGCCGCCCACCGCGACCGGCGTGCCGCAGGCCAGGAACCGCACCGCGGCTGCCGAGGTCTCCCCTGCCGACGGCGTCCGCAGCACGACGCCGAGATCCGCCGCCGCGGGAGCGGCGAGGAAGCTCGCCCGGTCGAGCCAACCCACGGCCCGCACCCGCTCTGCGACCCCGGCGGCAGCGGCCGCCCTCATGACCTCGCCGAGCCCCCGGCCCTCGCCGACCAGCAGGAGCCGCGCCGGGACATCCAGGGCCACCGCCGCCGCCAGGGCGGCGAGGATCCGGTGGAGGCCCTTCTCCGGGGTCAGGAAGCCGAGGTGCATGAGGACCAGCTCATCGGCCCCGATGCCGAGGCCCTCGCGGGCCGCGCCGCGGTCGATGGCGCCGGGATCGGTCGCCGGCAGGCCGATCCGCCCGCAGGGCACGCCGGGCAGCTCGCGCTCCACCACCGTCTGCGCCCAGGCCGAGTGCACGACCACCGCCGCCGGGGCGTGTAGGACGGCGGTGCGGGCCGGGAAGAGGAACGGGTCGAGGCGGCCCGCGATCCCGACGCCTCGCGCCCGCGCGAGGGCCGCGCCCCGCTCGCCGTGCGCACGCCGCAGCCCCTCCTCGAGACCGCCGCCGAGGCCGGGTCCCGCCGCCTCGACGAGGAGGTGGTGCAGCACGAGATCGTGGAGCACGACCGCCGCGCCCGCCGCCTCGAGCCGGCGCAGCAGCCACAGGTGGTGGGGGTTGTTGCCGAGGTGGATCAGCGGCAGCTCGCCGGGCTCCGCCGCAGCCTCCGTCGCCACCACCTCGACGATGCCCTCGAGCGGCCAGCCCTCCGGGCACGACCACTGCGGCGGCTTCAGCACCCGGACCCGCGCCCTCCGGCCGAGCTCGGCGAGCAGCTCGACCGCATAGTCGCTGACCCCGGAGCGGACCGGCGGCAGCGGGGAGCCCCAGAGGATCCTCACGCCTGAAAGGTACCAGGTACCTCGAATGGGACACCAGTTCTTTTTTCGGCCCGGGCCGCCGCCCGGTGCGCAGCCTGCGGGGATCCGCGATCCGGCGAGGGCGGCGCCCGGGCCGAAAAAAGAAAGCACGATAGGATGGGCAGGTGAGGCCGATCCGCTTCGTTGCCATCGTGGTGTACATGGCCTACCTGGTGAACGTCGGGCTGCTGCTCGTGCTGCTGCCGTGGTCGCGGGCCTGGGGCCGCCTCCTGAGCATGCTGCCGCTCGGGCTTGCCCCCACCCTCGACGCGCCGTGGCTGCGCGGCGCGCTGTCGGCCTTCGGCGTGCTCCACCTCCTGCTCGTGGCCTGGGAGCTCGTCCATCCGACCCTCCTCAGCCCACAGCTCTCCGGGGAGTCCGGTTCTCAGGACGCCGATCGATCTTGATCGTCGGCG
>JALOKS010000037.1 GCA_025456385.1 Thermoanaerobaculales bacterium
CGAGGTGTGGATCGCCAACCTCAACGCTCCGGTGCAGACGGTCATCTCCGGGACCAGGGCGGGTATCGCCAAGGCCGTCGACCAGCTCCGCGCCCTGGGGATCGAGGCGAAGGAGATCCCCGTCGCCTGCGCTTTCCACTCGCCCGTGGTCGCGCCGGCGGCCGATCGGCTGGCGCGTGGGCTCGACGAGTATCGACTGTCGGCGCCGACGATGCCCGTCTACTCGAATGCGACCGCCGCGCCGTACTCCTCGGATCCGGCCGAGGTCCGGCGCCTGCTTGCAGCGCACCTCATCAGCCCGGTCCGCTTCGCGGACGAAATCGATGCCATGTACGAGGCCGGCGCCCGCATCTTCGTCGAGGTCGGACCGCGGACCGTGCTCAGCGGCCTCGTGCGCCAGATCCTCGAGGGCCGCCGGCACCTGGCGCTCGCGCTCGACCAACCGGGCCGCCACGGCATCGTCCAGCTCCTCCACCTCGTCGGCGCCCTGGCGGCCCACGGCGTGGGCGTCGACCTCGACCCGCTCTTCGCCGGGCGCGGCGCACGGCTGCTCGATCTCGACCGACTCGTCGAGGAATGCCGCGAGCCGGCCTTGCCGCCGTCGACCTGGATGGTGAGCGGCGGCGGCGTCCGCCCCCTCGGGGAGGCGCCGACCGTGCCGGCGCCGCTGCGCCTCGAGTCAGCTGCGCCGAGCCCCGCGCCCGAGGGCGCGGTCGGGAGGTCCGCAATGCCCGAGACGAAACCCGATGCGACGCAGCCGCCCGCGGTTAGCACGGCCCGGGTGCCGGCCCGCGGCACGCCGCCTGCGGGCGCGGAGCAGGTGATCGCGGAGTTCCAGCGCTCGATGACGCACCTGATCGAGAGCCAGGAGCGGGTCATGCTGGCCTACCTGGGTGCTGCGCCGGCCATGGAAGGCGCGCGACCCGCGGAGCTGGCGACTGAGAAGATGGTCCCGGCCGCCGAGAGGCTGGGCGTTGCCGCGGCTGCGGAACGGCCGCATCCGGCGGTCCCGATCGCAGTCGAGCCGGTGCCGCTGCCGCGCAGCGAGGTTGGAGCGCCCGTCGAGGTCGGCGAGCCGATGGTCGCGGGCCCGCCCGATCGGGCGGCGATCCTCGCGCGCCTGATCGGCATCGTGGCCGATCGCACGGGCTACCCCGCGGAGCTCGTCGACGCGGGCGCCTCGCTCGAGGCCGACCTCGGCATCGATTCCATCAAGCGGGTGGAGATCCTCGGCGAGCTCCAGCGCTCTCTGCCAGCCGGCCTCGAGCGCCAGCTGCAGGAGGTGATGGAGGAGCTGAGCGCGGCGCCGAGCCTCGGCGCGATCGCGGACCGGGTCGCTGCCGCGCTGGCTGCGGTCGCCCGCCCGACGGCGGGCGCGGGGGCCGCAGGCGGCGAGACCGGCCCCCAGCCGCCGCGGGCCGCGGCGTCGAGGCCCCCGGATTCTGCCGAGGTTCTGGCCCGCCTGATCGCGATCGTGGTCGATCGCACCGGCTACCCGGCGGAGCTGGTCGACGCGGGCGCCGCGCTCGAGGCCGACCTCGGCATCGACTCGATCAAGCGGGTGGAGATCCTCGGCGAGCTCCAGCGCTCGCTGCCCGCCGGCCTCGAGCGCCGGCTGCAGGAGGTGATGGAAGAGCTGAGCGCGGCGCCGAGCCTGGCCGAGATCGCCCGCCGGGTCGCGGCGGCCATCGCCGACGAGGGAGCGCCTCCTGCGGCGTCCGAGAGGCCGGGCGCCACCCCGGCTCCCGCCGCCGAGGTCGGGGCGCGGGGCGTGGGATGCGCCCTTCCCAGGTTCGCGATGGAGGCGGTGGCGATCGCCGAAGCTCCGGAGGGCACCCTGCCCGCCGGTACCATCCTCATCACCGAGGACAACCGCGGCGTGGGAGCGGCGCTTGCAGCGTCGCTCGGCCGGCGTCGCGTGCCCGCGAGACTGATCGACTGCGACGGGCTCGCGCCGGACCAGGCGTACGAGCTGCTCGACCGCATGCTCGGCGAGGTCGATGACCTGGCCGGGGTGGTGTTCCTGCCGCCGATGAACCCGGTGCGGCCCTTCGTGGAGCTGACCGTCGACGAGTGGCGGCAGCGCTTGCGCCGCGAGACGGGGTGTCTCTTCAGGTTTGCCCAGCACGTGGTGCCGGCCCTTGCCGGACGGGCGACTGCGGGACGGCGTCCCCGCCTGCTCGCGGCGACGACCCTCGGCGGTCACTTCGCCCTCGGTCCGTGCGCCGCGGGCGAGCTGTTCCCGCCGGGTCACGGTGGCATCTGCGGTCTGATGAAGACCCTGGCGGTGGAGCATCCCGAGCTGGCCGTCAAGGTCGTCGACCTCGACGGCCGCGAGGCCTCCGACGACATGGCCGGGCACCTGCTCGCGGAGCTGGGGGCGGATGACGGCGAGGTCGAGATCGGCTGGCGGGAGGGACAGCGGTGGACGCCCCGTCCGGTCGCCGCGCCGGCGATCCCTGAGGAGCCGCTGTACCTCGACGCGGAGTCGGTCGTGCTCCTGACCGGCGGGGCGCGCGGCATCACCGCCGAGATCGCGATCGAGCTCGCCGAGCGATTCCGGCCGACCCTGATCCTGGTCGGTCGCTCGCCCGATCCGAACGGCGAGAGCGAGGTCACGGCGGGGATCTCGGAGCCGCGCCAGCTCAAGGCCGCGCTGATCGCGCATCGCCGGCGGAAGGGCCTGTCGACGCAGCTGCCGGAGGTGGAAGCCGACTACCGCAGGGTGATCGCAGAGCGCGAGATGCGGGATACCTTCGGGCGGTTGGAGGCGGCCGGGGCGCGCTGGGAGTACCGTGTGGCCGACGTCCGCGACCCCGACGACATGGCCGGTCTCCTGGCCGAAATCCGCTCGCGGCACGGACGGCTCGACGCCGTGCTGCACGGTGCCGGCTCGATCGAGGACAAGCTGCTGCTCGACAAGCACTGGGACTCCTTCGAACGCGTGTTCGAGACCAAGGCACTGAGCACCTTCCTGCTCACTCGCGAGCTCGCGAGCTTCTTCGATACCCTCCGCTTCGTCGGGTTGTTCTCCTCGGTGGCGGGAACCTTTCCCAATCGGGGCCAGTCCGACTACACCGCCGCCAACGAGGTGGTCAACAAGATCGCGGTGGCGCTCGCCGGAGGCTGGGCGCCGCCGACCTGCCGGGTCGTCGCCCTGGCCTGGGGTCCGTGGGAGAAGGGGATGGCGAGCGACGCCGTGCAGGCCCGCTTCCGAGCCCGCGGGGTGGAGCCGATCGCGGTTTCCGACGGCCGCCGCGCGCTGCTGCGCGAGCTCGCGGCGGGCCCATCGCTGCCCGTGGTGGTGCTGGGCAGGGGGCCGTGGGAGGGCGTGGCACGCGCCGGCGCAGCGCCGGCGGCTGGCCGTCAGCTGGCGGCGGACGACCCGCGGCCGAGGATCGGGTAGGGGAGGGTTCGAGGTGCCGTCTCCGTCGAGCGCGCGCGGGACACCCGCGATTCCGGCCCTGCGGGCCATGGGAGGAGGTGCCGAGGTCCGACTCCGGCTCGCACAGCTTCGCATGGCGCGCGGCGAGCTCGAGGAGGCCCTGCTCGAGATCGAGGCGGTGCTGGCTCGTGAGCCGGATCTCCACCTCGCGCACTTCCTGCGCGCCGAGATTTTCCGTCAGCGGGGCGAGGACGAGCGGGCGCTCACCGAGTACGCGGCCAGCATCGAGCTCCACCCGCGCTTCGCGGAGGGCCACCTCCGCCTCGCGGACGTTCATGCCTTGCGCGGCCATCTGGAGGAGGCCGTCACGCTCTATCGGAGGGCGCTGCAGTTCGACCCCCGACTCGTCCTCGCGCGTCTGAGCCTCGGGATGGTGTTCCTGAAGCAGAGCGAGTTCCGGCGTGCCGTTGCCGAGTACGAAGCGGCCGTGCGCATCGAGCCCCGGCTGGCGGAGGGCGGCCACATGCTCGGTGATTACTATGCCCTGGTCGAGACCTCGCTGCGCTGCGGCGCGGCGGGCGGCTCGTCGGCGCTGGCCTGAGGGCCCGGAGATGGTGGAGCCCCGCCCGCGCGCCCGCCACGACCTCGAGGCCGTGTCCGCCGTCTCGGCGGCCGGCGCGAGCGAGCACCTGCTCTTCGATCCGGAGCGAGGCGAGGGCTTCGCCCTCGGCGCCCTCGAGTGGGCGATCTGGCGGCTCTGCGACGGCTCCCGGTCGGTCGAGCGCATCCGCGAGGAGGTCGCGTCGGAGCTCGGTCGGCCCCTGGCGGTCGAGGACCTGGTGTCGTTCCTCCACCAGCTCGAGCGCCAGGGGTTGCTGGTTGCTTCTGGACCGGCCGGATCCGACGCCGGGCGGGAGCTGCCCGTGCGCCGCGGAACCATCGGCCGCGTCCTCAGCCTCCCGCTGCGGCTCGTGCTGCGGCTGCTGCTGGTCGTCCCCGGCGACCTGGTTGCCCGCTTCCTCGAGCACCTGAGATCCTTCGCGCAACCGCGCCGCTGGGTCATCGCCCGACCCGACCGCGCACTCTACTGGCTGTACCGGCGCCTGCGGTGGGTGTTCTCGGGCGGCTTCGTCGCCCTCGCGATGGTCGTCATCGTCACGGGCTCGGTGGTCGCGGTCCTCCGTTGGGACGCTTTCTGGGGCTCCAACTGGATGATCTGGCAGGCCGAGAACCTGCTCAGGCTCGCCCTCGTGGGGGTGCTCTGCGTCCACGTGCCGCACCAGCTGGCCCACGGCCTCGTCTGCATCCACTTCCACGGCCGGGTGCGCGAGTGCGGGATCCGACTGATTCTCAACGTCCTGCCGAGCTTCTACTGCGATGTCGCGGACGCGCGCTGGATCACCGACAAGGGGCGGCGGCTGTGGGTCATCGTCGCGGGTCTCTTCTACCAGCTGCTCGCGTTCGCGGTCGGAATCATCGGTTGGACCCTCACGAGGCCGCTGCAGTCGGCGAACGCGTTCTGGGCCACGGTGGCGGCGACCGCGTTCTGGGGCCTCGTCCTCAACGCCAACCCGGTGATCAAGCGCGACATGTACTACCTCATCACCGGCTGGCTGGAGACGCCCCAGCTCAGGGAGCGGTCCCGTGAGCTCCTCAAAGCCTGGGTGAGGTGGCGCGTCCCGCCGGAGGCTCTGAGCGGGCGCCGGCGCCTCGGCTTCGCAGGCTACGCCCTGGCGTCCAACCTGGTCGGCGTCGTGGCCGTCACCCTGGCTGGCCTGTTCTGGGTCCGGCTCGCGGGCGCCTACCACGAGAAGGCGGGCATGGGGCTGCTCGCCGTGTCCGCGATCTTTCTCCAGAGCCGGATCGCCTCTGCGGTGGCCGTTTCACGCCGCAGCCTGGGGGTGCATGTGCACACAGCTCTTAAGGCCGTGCTGTGGATCGTCGCCGCCGCGGCCCTGATCGTCGTCCTTCTCCTGCCGTATCCCTACGAGGCGAGCGGCGAGGTCACGCTGCTGCCGGGCCAACGCTTCGAGATCCGCTCCGAGGTCGAGGGCCGGGTGGCCGCGGTGCTGGTGGAGGAGGGGGAGTGGGTCGAAGAGGGCCAGCAGGTGGTGCGGCTGGTGGATCGTGTCTACGATCGCAACCTCAACGCCGCACAGGCGCAGCTCGAGGGGGCGCGCGCCCGCCTCCGGCTGCTGCTCGCCGGCTCCACCGTCGAGGAGGTGCTGAAGGCGAGGAAGCAGGTCGAGACGGCCCAGGCCAAGTACGAGTGGAGCCGGGCGCGAGCCGAGCGCCACAAAGGGCTGTACGAAAAGGGCGTCATCTCGAGCCAGGAGCTGGAGAACGCGATCCAGGTCAACGCCATCGATCTCAAAGAGCTCGAGGAGAAGCAGGCACAGCTGGCGATCGTGCGCCGGAGCGCCCGCGAGGAGGCGGTCAGCGGCCTCGAGGCCGAGATCCGCAGCCTCGAGGTTGTGGTCGGTGGCTACCGACGGGACGTCGAGGAGACGATTCTGGTGAGCCCGATCTCGGGGCGGGTGGTCACTCCGCGGGTCAAGGAGCTGGCCGGGAGCTACGTCAAGCCGGGGCAGACCGAGCTCGTTATCGAGGTCGAGGACACGCGGGTCATCCGCGCCGAGGTTCACGTCCAGCAGGAGGACATCGCCGGGGTCGAGCTCGGCTGCCCGGTGCGGGTCGTGGTCTGGGCGTACCCCGACCTCACGTTTCAAGGGGAGGTGGTTGCCATCGCTCCGGTCGCCACCGAAACTTCGGACGCGGCCCTCGGCGAGGCCCATCTCACGGTCGGCGGGAGTCAGGACCTCGCGGTCCGCGTGACGACCGAGATTCCCAACCCCGACGGCGCCCTGAAGTCGGAAATGAGCGGCTACGGCAAGATCGCGACCGGCCACAGGCAGGTGTGGGACGTGCTGCTTCGCCCGCTCATCCGCTGGTTCCAGGTCGAGGTGTGGTCGTGGATCCCGTGACACCACACGGCGAGCCTCCGGACACTGCCGTCATGGCGGCCTACCAGCGGCTGCTGCGCGCCGTCATCGACGGAGAGCGCGACGCCGTGCTCGGCTACCTCGGCCAGGGAACCGTGGACGGCGCAGCACCGGCGGCGCCCGCGTGCGGCGCGGCCGCGGACGCCCCGCTCCGGCAGAGGCGACCGTTGCCGCTGGCCCCCCCGGGCTCGACCCGGTGGCTGGCACCGGATGTCCTCGAGCTCGCGCGGGAGCTCGACCTCGACTGCGATCTCTACCTTGACCACCACCGCCTCGACGGCCGACCGGTGCTGCCCGCGGCGATGGCGATGGAGCTGATGGCGGAGGCGGCGCTGTGCTGCCGTCCCGATCTCGAGGTGGTCGAGATCCGGGGCTTCCAGGTCCTGCGCGGCATCGGCCTCGATGCGGGCCCGCTGCCGCTCCGGGTCGTGGCGCGCCTCCGGCCCGTCGCAGCCGAGCCTTCCGGCGCCGAGGTGCAGCTCGAGATCCGCACCGGCGGCGACTCGACCGGCCCCCGCTACCGGGCACACGTCGTTCTCGCCGACCGCCTGCTGGACCCGGCTGCGGTGGAGCCGCTGCCCCTGACGGCCCTGCGGCGCTTCCCCCTCGAGATCGCCGACGCCTACGAGCGCTGGCTGTTCCACGGCCCGCTGTTCGCGGCACTGGGTTCCGTCGACGGCGTCTGCGAGCGGGGGATTCGCGCCCGCCTTCGCCCCTCCTCTCCGCAGCGCTGCCTCGCCGGGGGTGCGGAAGGCTCGTGGCTGGTCGACCCGGTCGTGATCGACGGCAGCTTCCAGATGGTCATCCTGTGGTCGCGGCTCTTCAACGACATGACGCCCCTGCCGTCGCGTTTCGAGCGCTACCTCAGGCTGGGCAACCTCGACGGCTCGGAGCTCTGCTGCGAGGTCGGTGTGGTGAGCCGCAGCGGCGGCCGCACCCTGACGACGCGGCACCTCTTCACGAACAGCGACGGCACCGCCGTCGGGCTGCTTGAGGGCATGGAGTCGACCTGCAGCCCGGAGCTCAACCGCCTCGCCGGCAGCTCTGCCGCCAAGGGTGCGATGTCATGACGGCGGTGGTGCGGCCCCCCGGCCTCAGCGGCGACGGCGACCGTGCAATCGCGATCGTCGGGGCGGCCTGCACGTTTCCCGGCGCCCGCAACCTCGGGGAGTTCTGGGAAAACGTCATCGCGAAGGTCGACGCGGTCGGCGACCCGCCGGCCGACTGGGACCCGGAGGGGTGCTTCGATCCCGAGACCGGTGAGGCCGAAGCCTACGGCGCGCGCGGCGGCTACCTCGGCGATCTCGCCGCCTTCGAGCCGCTCGCCTTCGGCATCATGCCGCGGGCGGTGGACGGAGGGGAGCCGGGCCAGTACCTGGCCCTGGCCACCGCCCACGACGCACTCGCCGACGCCGGCTACCTCGACCGCCCCTTCGACCGCCAGCGGACCGAGGTCATCCTCGGCCACGGCACCTTCCTCAACCGCGGCAGCGTCACCGCCCTGCAGCACTCGCAGCTCATCGCCCAGACCCTGCGCATCCTCCGCGAGCTGCACCCCGAGCACTCAGCCGACGAGCTGCGCGAGCTCAAGGCGGCGCTCAAGGCCAACCTGCCGCCGTTCAGCACCGACACGGCGCCGGCCCTGGTGCCGAACATGGTCGCCGGCCGCATCGCCAACCGACTCGACCTCATGGGCCCGAACTTCACCGTCGACGCGGCCTGCGCCTCGTCCCTGATCGCGGTGCACCAGGCGGTGCGCGATCTCCAGAGCGGGCGCTGCGACATGGCGATCACCGGCGGAATCCACGCCGCGACCCCGCCGATCGTCGTGCTCGGCTTCTGCATGCTGGGCGCGATCTCGCGGCGGCAGCAGATCCGGCCCTTCGATGAAGCGGCCGACGGCACCCTGCTCGGCGAAGGCGTCGGCATGATGGTGCTGAGGAGGCGGGCGGACGCCGTGCGTGACGGCGACCGGATCTACGCCGTGATCAGGGGCATCGGCACCAGCAGCGACGGGCGGGCGGTCGGGCTGTTGGCGCCGCGGCTGGAGGGCGAGGAGCTCGCACTGCGCCGCGCGTACGACGACGCCGGCGTCCCGCCCGCCTCCATCGGGCTGGTCGAGACCCACGGTACCGGGACCCCGGTCGGTGACGCCATCGAAATCCAGGCTCTGGCCCGGGTCTTCGGCGCGCCCCCGGACGGCCCGTGGTGCGCAGTCGGCTCGGTGAAGTCGATGATCAGCCACACGATGGAGGCTGCCGGCGCCGCCGGGCTGATCAAGACGGCGCTCGCCCTCCACCACAAGGTCCTGCCGCCGACCCTGAACTGCGAGGACCCGATTCCAGAGCTCAAGGATGGATCGACGCCCTTCTACGCCAACACCGAGACCCGGCCCTGGATCCACGGCGGCGAGACGCCGCGGCGGGCGGCGGTCAGCGCCTTCGGCTTCGGAGGAATCAACGCGCACGTCGTCCTCGAGGAGCAGGCCGATGGTGCCTGAGGAGAGGATGCCGCCCCACCGGGGACTCGAACGCGCCTTCCGCAGGCGCTGGGACAGCGAGGCCTGCATCCTCGGCGCCCCCTCGCGGAGCGGCCTCGTCGAGCGCGGCCGTGCGCTCGTCGAGTTCCTGGCCACGAGGCCGGAGACGCCTCTCGCCGACCTCGCCTTCAGCCTCGGCGAGGAGCTCGAGGCCGGAGAGCCGAGGCTCGCGATCGTCGCCGCCTCCACCGAGGAGCTGAAGCGGAAGCTCGAGTTCGCCCTCGAGCGCCTGGCCGATCCGCACTGCCTGCGCATCAAGGACCGGAGCGGCATCTACTTCTTCGCCGAGCCGCTCGGCCGCACGGGATCGACCGCCTTCATGTTTCCGGGCGAGGGCTCCCAGTACCCGACCATGCTGGCCGATCTGTGCCTCAACTTCCCGGAGGTCCGGCAGTGCTTCGATCTCGCGGACCGTGCCTTCGCGTCGCACCCCCGCGGCTACGTGCCGAGTCAGCTCCTGTACCCCCCGCCGGGCCGGGGGGATGGCGACGACGACCCGCGCCTGTGGCAGATGGACGGCGCCGTCGAGGCCGTGTTCACGGCGAGCCTGGCCCTGCGGCGGCTGCTCGAGGCCCTCGAGGTGCGGCCGCAGGCCGTGGTCGGGCACAGCACCGGGGAGTACGCGGCACTGATGGCGTCGGGGAGCGTTCCGGTCGCCGACGACAGCGAGCTCATCGCGCTGATGAGGGGTCTGAACGACCTCTATGAGCTGCTCTCCGGCGCGAGCGCGATGCCCGAGGCGGCGCTGACCGCGGTCGGGGCGGCGCGGCGTGAGGATGTGCTCGAGGCACTGGACGACGCCGGAGGCGGGCTGTACCTCGCGATGGACAACTGTCCCCACCAGCTGGTCCTGTGCGGCGGCGACGCGTGCATGGCCGCCGCCGAGGAGCGGCTGCGGCTGCGCGGGGCGATCTGTGAACGCCTGCGCTTCCGGCGGCCCTACCACACGCCCCTCTTCGACCTCATCTGCGAGCCGCTCGAGCGCTTCTTCGCGGAGCTGCCGGTGCGGGCCCCCGAGGTCGCGATCTACTCCTGTGCAACGGCGGCGCCGATGCCGCCCGACGTCGACGGGATCCGCGAGCTCGCCGTCCGGCAGTGGGCGTTGCCGGTCCGCTTCCGGGAGACCGTCGAAGCGATGCACGGCGCCGGGATCCGGATCTTCGTTGAGGTCGGGCCGCGCGGGAACCTCACGTCCTTCGTCGACGACACGCTCCGCGCCAAGCCCCACGCGGCCATCGCGATGGACGTCCGGGGCCGCTCGGGGACCCTGCAGCTCAACCACCTGGTGGCGCAGCTCGCCGCCCACGACGTCCCCCTCCGCGTCGCCCGTCTGTTCCAGGGGCGCGGCTGCTCGCGAGTGACGTGGCAGTCGACTGCGACCGAGATCGCCTCCCGGCCCACGGTCGTCTTCTCGCTGCGGTCCTCGCTGCCGGCCCTGCACCTGCCGGACCACCTGCGGCCGGTCGCCGGAGTGGCTGCGAGGCCGGGTGCCGGCGCAGCGAGTCCGCAGGCGCCCTTGCCGAGCCCTCCACGCACGTCCGGTCCGGTGGCGGGGCAGACCGCGCCTGCGGGGCGATCGTCACTGATGCTGGAGTACCTGCGGACCACGGAGCGGCTCGTCGAGTCGCAGCGGCGGGTCATGGCGGCCTTTCTCGGCGGCGGCGATCCCTCGGCGGCCGGAGCGGCTGCCGCTGCTCCGGGCGCCCGGCTCGCGGCTGCCGCCGACTCCGAAGCGTCACTGCGCGCTGGGACCGCCGCGTGCGGGGCCGAGCTCCCCCTCATCGGCGCCGTGGTGAGCGAGGAGCCGGGTCGCAGCCTGGTGACCCGGTGCCTCGTGTCCCTGGCGTCCCACCCCTACCTGCGCGATCACGCTCTCGGCAGCCGCGTCTCCGAGGACGATCCCGAGCTCAGCGCCCTGCCCCTCATGATGCTGACGATGGCCATGGAGCTGATGGCGCAGGCGGCGGCGCGGCTGCGGCCCGGCTCGGTGGTGGTCGGAATGCGGGATGTCGCCGCGCACCGCTGGATCGCACTCGCCCGGGAGCGGCAGCTGCTGCAGATCTCGGCCGTCGCGCCTGCGGGCAGCGGCCCCGCGGAGGTGCGCGTCGAGCTGCGGGAGGTCCCGAGCGGTGACGGAGCACCGGCGGACGACGGCCAGGCCGCGCCGCTGCTCCTGGAAGCGACGGTGCTCCTCGCGGAGGTCTTCCCGCAGGCGCCGTCACCGGCGCCCCTCGAGCTCGAGCGGCGGCGGCCGTCGCGGTGGGCGCCGGAGGACCTGTACTCGAAGGTGATGTTCCACGGGCCGCGGCTGCGGGGAGTGGCCTCGGTCGACTCCTGGGCGGAAGATGGCGCCGAGTTGACGCTGCGGGCGCTGCCGGCGAACGGCTTCTTCCCGCAGGCCGACGGCTGGCGGTTCATGACGGACCCCGTTCTTCTCGACGCCGCCGGCCAGGTTGTCGGCTTCTGGACCGCGGAGCACCTGCCGGCGGGCTTCGTGGTGTTCCCGTTCCGCGTCCGCGAGCTGCAGATCTTCGGCCCGGCCGCTCCGGCGGGCGAGGCGCTCGCGTGCCGCGCGCGGATCGCGCTCGCGGGCGACAGCTACATCCGCTCGGACTTCGAGGTGCTGCGCGCGGACGGCCGGCTGCACCTCAAGGTCAGGGGTTGGGAGGACAAGCGCATTCCGATCGCGGACGAGTTCTTCCGCTTTCGGTTTTCGCCCCGCGACGTGGTCTTGAGCCGGCGCCGGCCGGCCGCGGTCGACAACGGAGGAGGGGCCGCGTGCCGCCTCGAGTTCGCCGACCGGCTCATGGAGACCGAGGGCCGGATCTGGAGGGAGGGCCTCGCGCACCTGGTCCTCAGCCGCGACGAGCGGGCCGCGTGGAGCCGCCTCGACGGCAACCAGGACCGCCGCACCGCCTGGCTCCTCGAGAGGGCCGCCGCCAAGGACGCCGTCCGGATGGCGATCGCCGATCGCTGCGGCAGGCGGCTGTGCCCGGCGGACATCGAGATCGTCGAAGTGAGGCCGGGCCTTCTCCGGGGAGACGGGAGCTGGGCCGCCGCGGTCGGCGGGGCCATGCTCGTGGAGACGTCCTTAGTCAACGGTGCAGCCCTCGCCACCGTCAGCCCGCGCAATCCCGAAACGAGCGACGTGATCGGCTACTCCACAACGAAAGGTGAGACGAGATGAATGCAGAACGATCCGCTGTCGACGCCCGGACCGGCGACATGACCACTGAGCTGGTCGCGGTCCTCGAGAACATCACCGGCGACTGGGAGACCGGCTTCGCCGGCACGATCGGCGCCGAGACCAGGCTGATCGCCGACCTCGGCTTCGAGTCGATCGACGTCGTGCACCTGATCGTCGCGCTCGAGGAGCGCTTCCAACGCACCGACCTTCCCTTCGAGAACCTGCTGATGAAGGACGGGCGCTATGTCTCGGATCTGCAGGTCGGCGAGGTGGCGAGCTTCCTCAGCCGTCACCTCGGCGGGTGAGGGGCGAGTCGTGCCGCGATCGAATGAGTGGCGGCTGCAAGGGGAGGGTGCATGACGAGGACAGTGCTCATCGGCCTCGACGGGGCGGACTTCTCGGTCCTCGAGCCGTTCATGAACGACGGCGTGATGCCCTTCCTGAGCTCCTTCGTCAGCCACGGGGTCAGCGCCGAGCTCATGTCGACGCCGAATCCCTTCACACCCCCGGCGTGGACGACGGTGATGACGGGCCGGAACCCCGGCAGCCACGGCATCTTCGACTTCGCGAACGTGGTCCGCCACGACGGCGTTCCGAGATCCAAGATGGCGACCTCCCGGGACGTCCGCTGCGAGACCATCTGGTCGATCGCGAGCCGCCAGGGGCGGCGGGTCGCGACCCTCAACTTCCCGCTGATGTACCCGCCGCGTCCGATCAACGGCAGCCTGGTCCCCGGCTTTGTCCGCTGGCGCCACCTCAAGCACAGCGTGCACCCGCCCGAGCTCTACGAGCGCCTGTGCGCTCTGCCCGGTTTCAACCGCAAGGAGCTGGCCCTCGACTGGGATCTCGAGCGCAAGGCGCTGCAGGCTTTGCCTCACGGCGAGTACGAGGAGTGGATCCGCTTCCACATCCGACGCGAGCGGCAGTGGATGAGCATCGTGCGTTACCTGATGGAGC
>JALOKS010000260.1 GCA_025456385.1 Thermoanaerobaculales bacterium
GGCCGAGGTTGAAGATCGCTTCGTAGACCGGGTAGGGGTGGAGCGGCACGTGGAGGGGAGTTCCCAGACGCTGGGCGGCGACCGGCGAGGTGTAGGTGAGTGCCCACGGCAGGTCGCAGCGCGCGCCCCAGCAGCAGCCCGCCAGCAGGCAGCCCACGCGGCCTATTGCGTGGCCGAGGGCGAGCGAGGGTGCGACGACGTCGAAGGTGAGGAGCGCGGGCAGCCGGTAGCGGCGAAGCAGCACGACCGCAGCCGCGACCGCGGCGAGGAAGCCGCCGAGGAAGACCCCTCCCGCGCGCACCAGGCCGAGGAGGGCGGCCGGGTTGGCGAGGTAGCTTGGGAGCTCGACGATCACCAGCAGCAGCTTGGCGCCGAGGAGGGCCCAGATGACGAGCCAGAGCGCGAAGTCGACCAGCTTCGCGCCGTCCAGGCCGACGCTGCCGGCTCTGCGGTGGAGCGTCCACAGCCCGGCGAGGACGCCGATCGCGAGGATCACGCCGTAGCTCGGCAGCTCGTAGAACCCGAGGTCAAGCAGCGTCGGGTACATCGTCCCCCCGCCTGCCGCCGCGCAGCTCGCTCGCGATCAGCAGCACCGCCCCACAGCTGATGGCGGCGTCGGCGACGTTGAAGTCGGGCCACGACAGGGTGCGGTCGCCGACGCGCGCCCACAGGTGGACGAAGTCGATCACCCAGCCGTACAGAACGCGGTCGATGAGGTTGCCGACGGCGCCGCCCAGGATGAGCCCGAAGGCGAGGCCGGCGAGGCGGCTGCCGTGCGCGTGCCGCACGACCATTGCCGCGATGATGACCACCGAGGTGAAGATCACGAGGTGGAGAATGACCCGGGTCAGCGGGCCGCCGCCCGCGAAGAGGCTGAAGGCGATTCCCGGGTTGTGAACGTGGGTGAGGGCGAAGCCCGGAACGATCTCGACCCACGACCCCGGCGCGAGGCGGTCGAGCACCGCCATCTTGGTGATGCGGTCGAAGGCGACGATGACGGCGGCCGTCAACCACGGCAGCAGGGCGCGCATCAGGCCCCCGGCGCCTCGAGCTCCGCCCGTCCCTCGGCGAGCAGCCGCGAGACCACGCCGTGGCAGCGCGCGCAGAGCTCGGGCAGGGCCTGGTCCTCGACCAGCGAGTCGAAGCGCCGCCAGCAGCGGCTGCAGGTGGCGCCGGCGCAGCAGTCGACGCCGACGAGCAGGCCGGGGTAGGCGGCCGACCCGCGGGCGCCCGCCGCCGGCTCGCCGCGCGTGCAGCGCGAGACGATGAGCAGGCCGGTGAGCTCGGTGCCGGTGCGTGCGAGGTCCTCCTCGAGCTGCCCCGCGTCGCCGCCGTACACCAGCTGCGCCTCCTCGGACTTGCCGATGGTGCCGGCCTGCCGGAGGGCCTCGAGGGCCGCCAGGACCTCGTCGCGCAGCGCGAGCAGGCGGCGGAGTCGCGCGTCGGTCTCGTCGTCGGCCGCGACGTCGGCGAAGTCGGGGAAGGTCGCGAGGTGAACGGAGTCCTCGCGGGCGCCGGGCAGCAGCTGCCAGACCTCCTCGGAGGTGAATGAGAGCACCGGGGCGAGGAGGCTCGCGAGGGCCTGGGCGATCCGGTAGAGCACCGTCTGGGTGGCGCGCCGGTCGGGGTTGTCGGGGTGCTCGCAGTAGAGGCGGTCCTTGTTGACGTCGAGGTAGAGGCTCGAAAGGTCGACCGTGCAGAAGTTGAGGAGGCGGTGGGCGAGGGACGCGAGCTCGTAGCGCTGATAGGACTCGGCGACCTCGCGGCTGAGGCGGGCGGCGGACCGCAGCAGGTGCGCGTCGAGGCCGCGCAGGGCGGAGGCCGGGACGCACTGGCGGTCGGGTTCGAAGTCCGCCAGGTTGCCGAGGAGGAAGCGCAGGGTGTTGCGCAGCTTGCGGTAGGCCTCGGCGTTGCGGGCCATGATCTCGTCGGAGATCCGGATGTCCTCGCGGAAGTCGACCATCGCGGTCCACAGGCGGAGGATGTCGGCGCCGTAGCGGTCGAGGAGCTCGCCGGGGGTCAGGACGTTGCCGACCGACTTCGACATCTTGTGGCCCTCGGCGTCGACCACGAAGCCGTGGGTGACGACCTCGCGGTAGGGAGGGGAGCCCTTGAGGCCCACCGAGGCGACCAGCGACGACTGGAACCAGCCACGGTACTGGTCCTGGCCCTCGAGGTAGAGGTCGGCCGGCCAGTCGAGGCCGTAGCGCTCGCTGTCGCAGACCGCGAGATGGCTCACCCCGGAGTCGAACCACACGTCGAGGATGTCGCTGTCCTTGCGGAAGCCGGTCGCCCCGCACTCGGCGCAGGCGTAGCCGGGGGGCAGGAGCTCGGAGGCCTCGCGGGTGTACCAGGCGTCGGATCCCTCGACCACGAAGATGCCGCGGATGTGGTCGAAGACGGCCTCGTTGACCGCCGGAGCGCCGCAGCTCTCGCAGCTCAGGACGGTGATCGGGACGCCCCACATCCGCTGCCGGGAGATGCACCAGTCCGGGCGGTTGGCGACCATGCCCTCGATCCGCGCCTCGCCCCAGCTCGGCACCCAACGGGCCGCGTGCACGGCCTCCAGAGAGCGCTGGCGCAGCTCGTGCCGGTCCATGCGGATGAACCACTGGTTGGTGGCGCGGAAGATGACCGGGTTCTTGGACCGCCAGCAGTGCGGGTAGGAGTGCTCGACCACGCGGTGCGAGAGCAGCGCTCCGAGCTCCCGGAGGCGCTCGACGATCGGCCCGTTGGCCTGGTGGACGTGCATCCCGGCCCAGGCCCCGACCTCGGCGGTGAAACGGCCCTCGTCGTCGACCGGGGCGTAGGGCTCGAGCCCGTACTCGACGCCGACGATGTAGTCCTCGGCGCCGTGCCCGGGCGCGGTGTGCACCAGCCCGGTGCCCTGCTCGAGGGTGACGTGCGGCGCGAGGATGAAGACCCCCTCCCGGCCGGACAGCGGGTGCCGGTAGTGGGCGTGCTCGAGAGCAGCGCCCTTGAAGCGCGAGACGGTCTCCACGGCGCCCCAGCCCGCCGCCGCGGCGGTGGCGGCGATCAGCTCTGCGGCGACGATGAAGAGCCGCCCCTCCGCCCTGACGACGGCGTACTCGAGGTCCGGGTGGAGGGCGATCGCGAGGTTGGCTGGCAGGGTCCAGGGCGTGGTCGTCCAGATCAGCGCCGCCGCCGGAGCGCCCGCCGGCAGCTCCAGGCGTCGGCGGGCGTCCTCGGCGAGGTCGAAGGCGACCGTGATGGACGGGCTCGCATGGTCCCGGTACTCGACCTCGGCCTCGGCGAGAGCCGTCCTGCACTCCGAGCACCAGTGCACCGGCTTGAGACCTCGCTGCACGTAGCCGGCGAGCATGAAGCCGTGCAGGGCGGATGCGATGTCGGCCTCGTAGCGCGGGTCCATGGTGAGGTACGGGTGGTCCCAGCTGCCGAGGACGCCGAGGCGGACGAACTCCGCGCGCTGCACCGTGTAGAAGCGCTCGGCGTAGGCTCGGCAGGCCGCGCGGATGGCCGGGACGCTCATCTCCAGCTTCCTGGCGCCGAGCTCCTTGTCCACCTGGTGCTCGATCGGCAGGCCGTGGCAGTCCCAACCCGGCACATAGGGGCTGTCGAAGCCGAGCATGGTGCGCGACTTGACCACGATGTCCTTGAGGATCTTGTTGAGGGCGGTGCCCATGTGGATCGAGCCGTTGGCGTAGGGGGGGCCGTCGTGGAGGATGAAGCGCGGCGCGCCGGCGCGGGCGCGGCGGATGCGGCCGTACAGATCCATCTCGCGCCAGCGCTCCAGCATCTCCGGCTCGCGCTGCGGCAGCTTCGCGCGCATGGCGAAGGTGGTGCTGGGTAGGTTCAGTGTTTTTCGATACATCTGCGGCCGGCCTCCGGCTTGTGAGCCTACGCGGCACCGCCACCATCGTCAAGCCGACTCAACCGAGCAGGGTGCGGACCCGGTGCACGACCTCCTCGGCGGTGAAGGGCTTGGTGATGTAGCCGGTGGCGCCGACCTCGCGCCCGCGCAGGACGTCGGCGGCGAAGCCCCGCGCCGTGAGCATGATGATCGGGAGGTGGCGGGTGCGGGCGTTGCGGCGCAGCTTGGCCGCGAGGTCGAAGCCGTTGGTCGGCGTCGCGAGTGCGACGTCGAGGAGCACGAGCTCGATCTCGTTGGCGCCGATGAGGGTCTCGGCGGCCTCGGCGGAGTCGGCCTCGAAGACCACGAAGCCCTCCCGCCGCAGCTTGAAGGAGAGGATGCGCAGGATGTACGGCTCGTCGTCGACGATCAGGATCTGGCGCCCCACGCGGGGAGTGTATGGAAGCCGGGGCCGACGATCAAGATCGATCGGCGTCCTGAGA
>JALOKS010000481.1 GCA_025456385.1 Thermoanaerobaculales bacterium
CGCCGAGAAGATCATGATCTCGCGCCACGACCAGGTCTCGCCCATGCACCGGCACATCGTGAAGGCCGAGGACATCATCAACCGCGGCGGGGCGACGCTCGCGCTCAAGCTCTACAACTCGGACGCCGAGGGCAATCTCGACAGGACCACCGACGTAACGGTGGCGACCGACGGGGTGCTGCGCACCCAGGCTCCGGGCGCGGTGCTGCATCTCGCGCCCGGCGAGAGCGTGACGCTCATGCCGGGCAACTGGCACGCATTCTGGGGCGAAGGCGGCGACGTGCTGATCGGCGAGGTCTCGACGGTCAACAACGACCTCACCGACAACATCTTCGCCGAGCCGATCGGCCGCTTCGCCGAGGTCGAGGAGTCGGCCGCTTCGCCGAGATCGAGGAGGACGAGGCGCCGCTGCACCTGCTCGTCTCGGACTACCCGCGCTGGCTCGCCTGACCGCCGGCGGGCGGTGAGGCCATGGCGCGGCGCGAACGCATCCACACGATCAGCGACCTGCTCGAGACGGTGGCGACGGCCGCGGACGGCGACAGCGTCACGCTGCGCCGGATCGTCGCAGGCCTCGGTGACCGGTCCTTCGGCGCGCTCCTGCTCGTGCCCGGGCTCGCGCTCGTCTCGCCGCTCTCGGGCATTCCCGGCGCACCGACCCTTGCCGCCAGTCTCGTCGCGCTGATCGTCGTGCAGATGCTGATCGGGCGCCAGAGCCTCTGGCTGCCGCGCATCCTCGCCGACAGGAAGATCCCGGCGCGGCGGCTGCAGCAGGCCGTGGCCTTCCTGCGCCGGCCGGTCGGACGGGCCGAGGGCGTGATGGCGCCGCGGCTCGGGTTCCTCGCGGACCGGCCGTGGAGCTATCTCGCCCTCGGGACCTGCCTCGTGCTCACGCTGATCGTGCCCCTGATGGAGATCGTGCCGTTCCTCGCGACCACGGCCGGGCTGGCGATCTCGCTCCTTGCCGCGGGGATGCTGGTGCGCGACGGGCTGATGATGGTCGGCGGCTACGGCGTGGTGCTGCTCGGCGCCCTGTTCCTGCGGACGCTCGCCTGATCGTCCCGACCCAAGAAAAGACCCGGCGCGCGGGCCGCGCACCGGGCGAGGTGGCGGGGGGCCGGTCGGCCCCCGCGCCGGGGGGAAGCGTCATGCCGACTTGGCGAACTCCGGGTAGGCCTCCATGCCGAGCTCGTCCACGTCGAGACCGTTGATCTCGGTCTCCTTGCTCACGCGGATGCCCATGACGGCCTTGAGGATGAACCACAGCACCAGCGAGGTGACGAAGGCGAAGATGCCGACCGCGACGATCCCGTAGAGCTGCGTCATCAGGCTCGCTTCGGGGTTGGTCAGCACCACCGCGATCGTGCCCCAGATGCCGGCGAAGAGATGCACCGGGATCGCGCCGACGACATCGTCGATCTTCAGCCGGTCGAGGAACGGCACGGCAAAGACCACGATCACGCCGCCGACGGCACCGATGAGGCAGGCCATGCCGAGGCTCGGCGTCAGCGGCTCCGCGGTGATCGAGACGAGGCCCGCGAGCGCGCCGTTCAGGATCATCGTGAGGTCGGGCTTCTTGTAGAGCGCGTAGGTCAGGACCAGCGCCTGACGTCGGCGACATCCCCGATCGTGCCCATGGCGAGCTGCGAGCCGCCGTTGAAGCCGAACCAGCCGAGCCAGAGGATGAACATCCCGAGCGTGGCGAGGGCGAGGTTGGAGCCGGGAAAGGGGTTGACCCTTCCGCCCGGCCCGTACTTGCCGGTGCGCGCGCCGAGCACGATCGCGCCGGCGAGGGCCGCCCAGCCGCCGACCGAATGGACGACCGTCGAGCCGGCGAAGTCGAGAAAGCCCGCCGCGTCGAGGAAGCCGCCGCCCCACTTCCAGCTCGCCTGGATCGGGTAGATGTAGGCGGTCAGGATCACGGTGAAGATCAGGAACGGGATCAGCCTGATCCGCTCGGCCAGCGCGCGCAGAACATCAGCTGGAAGAAGAAGTCCGACCCGGCGCTCGCGTAGGTGATGTCGCCCACGTCGGCGGCCGCGACGCCGACCGGCTCGAGCGCCGCCGGGGCGAAGAGCTTGCCGAATGCGAGCCATCCGTTGAAGTCGCCCGGATACATCAGGCTGAACCCGATGAGGTAGTAGAAGATCGAGGCCAGCGAGAAGAGCGCCACGTTCTTGATCAGCTGCATCGTGACGTTCTTGGAGCGCACGAGCCCGGCCTCGAGCATGCAGAAGCCGGCCGCCATCCAGAAGACGAGAAAGCCGCCGATCAGGAACAGCAGCGTGTTGAGGATGAAGATCGTGTGTTCGGATGCCTCGGCGGCGGTGGCCACGGCCGCGACGACGGCCTCCTCGGTCGCGGCCGTTTCCTGGGCGAGGGCGGGTGCAGCGAACAGCGCTCCGATCGCCGCGAGCCCACAGAGAGTGCGTATGGTTGGCATGATGTCCTGGTATCCCCTTGTTGTGCTGTCTGGCTCAGAGCGCTTCGTTGCCGGTCTCGCCGGTGCGGACGCGCAGCGCCTGCTCCACGTCGAGAACGAAGATCTTTCCGTCGCCGATCTTGCCGGTCTTGGCCGTGTTCGCGAGGGTGTCGACGACCTGCGCCGCGAGCGTGTCCGGCACGACGAGCTCGAGCTTCACCTTCGGCACGAAGTTCACGACATATTCGGCGCCGCGGTAGATTTCCGTATGGCCGGATTGGCGGCCATAGCCCTTCACTTCTGAGACCATCAGGCCCTGGACCCCGATTGCGGTCAGCGCCTCGCGGACCTCCTCGAGCTTGAAGGGCTTGATGACGGCAATGATCAATTTCATGTAGTCCTCTCGGTTCCGTCGCGACGAGCGTACGGGACAAGCAAGGCCCGTGCCAACCCTGGACGCGCTCGTTAACATGTTGTAAACATGTAATTAATCGGTGGTCCGGTGCCGCGTCGACAACCGGCGTGCCTGGCATATGGCTAATGAACAGGCATACCGACACCAGCGCACACAATTTGGGCAGAAGCATGGCACCGGTGGTGTTCCGCCGTCCCTTGGGGCTTGCTGCTGGAAGTTCCGGCCGGAACCGGGTAGGGTGTCGCAAACAAACGAGCAGGCTTCCGCAGGCATGGCCCGGACAGGAAAGAAGC
>JALOKS010000261.1 GCA_025456385.1 Thermoanaerobaculales bacterium
GCCTCCCGGGCGCGGCCGAGCTCGAGGAAGGCCGCCGAGTACCGCGGATCCGCGGCGAGCGCCCGCTCGAGGTGGTCGATGGCCTCGCCGAGGCGGCCCTCCTCCACGAGCACCCTGCCGATGCCGAGGTTGGCGAGCGCGTCGTCACGGTCGATCGCGAGCACCTCGCGGAACATGGCGGCGCGCCGCCGGCGGTCCTCGGCCGCCGCGGCGGACCGGAGCCGGCCCTCCTCCTCGAGCTCCCGCGCCCCCTTCTCGCGCAGCATGGCGGCCCGCGCCGCCTCGGCTGCCGCCTGCTCGGCCTCCTCGATCCGGCCGAGGCGGTTGAAGAAGAGCGACAGGTTGCTGTGGGCCATGACCGACGTCGGGTCGATCTCGAGCAGCCGCCGCATCAGCGCGATCGCCTCCCCGTAGCGACCGTGGCGGCCGAGGATGACGCCGAGCGACTCGGAGGCGTCGGCGTGCCCGGGGCAGACCGCGAGCGCGCGTTCGAGGAGGCGGACCGCTTCGTCCTCACGGTCGGCCGCGAAGGCGTCGACCGCGGCGAGCTGCAGGCGCCGCGCCCAGGCCTCCGGCGCCGGCGGCTCGAGCAGCGGCAGCGCGCGAACCGTCGCCGCCAGCCGCGTCCCATCGTCCCACCGCGCCTCCACCTCGAGACCTTCGACGCGCAGCCCGCGGACGAGGGAGGCCTGGAGGTACAGCCGGCCCTCCCACCGCGCCCACGAGAGCGCCTGGCCGGCCTTCGGCTCGCCGCCGACGGCGAAGAAACGGCCGACGAGGCCCTCGGGCGCGGCCTCGCCCTCGGCCGTCTCGAGGAGCATCGGCATGCGTGCCGGCCCGCGGCCGCTCGCCACCTTGGCGACGGTCTCCTGGCCGAGGTAGCAGCCTTTGGTGGTCGAAACCGCGAGCGCGGCGAGCGTCGTCTCGTGGACGGGTCGGCCCGCGACCGCCTCGACGCCCCAACGCGGCAGACCCGACAGCACGCGGCGCGCCTCGAGCTCGGCCTGGTCGAGAGGCGGCATCTGCAGCTCTCCGATGCCCCAGGCGACGAAGCCGCGGCTGCCCCAGCCGGCAATCGGCAGCACCGAGCCCGCCGGCAGCTCGCCCATGCGCCGCACGGCCTCGGCGCCGAGCGCCAGCTGCAGGCCGGGAGTCTCCAGGATGCGGATCCGCACCTCGTCCGCGATCACGCTCGAGCCGAGGGCCGCGAGGGCGGGGCCGGCCGCTCCTGCCGGCGCGAGCAGGTCGATCCGGTCGCTGCGCTTCGCCAGGAAGCCGAAGGCGACGAGGCGCGCCGAGCGGTCGAGCAGGGCCGTCAGCTGCGACGAGCCCTCCGCCAGGCCGCGGACGTCGGAGCTCAGCTGGCTGTGGAGGAAGCGCTCGCGGTCGCGCCCGTCGACGGCGGCGACGACCCAGCCCGTCAGGGGCGCAGCCGCGCCGCCGAGCAGGAGGCGCTCAGACGCTGAAGGACTCACCGCAGCCGCAGGTGTTGGTGGCGTTGGGGTTCCGGAAGACGAAGCCCTTGCCCTGGAGGCCGTCCTGGTAGTCGAGGGTGATGCCCTTGAGATAGACGGTCGACTTCGGATCCAGGAGCACCGAGAAGCCCTCGAAGGCGATCACCCGATCCTCCGGCCGCCGCTCCGAGAAGTCCATCTCGTAGGACAGGCCCGAGCAGCCGCCGCCGATGACGCGCAGGCGCAGGCCGCAGCCCGGCGAGCGGCCCTCACGCTCGAAGATGGCACGGACCTCGCGCTGGGCGCGCTCGCTGAGCGTCACCAGGGCCTGCGCATCCGTGGCCGCCGCCCCGCTCACTTGAGACCCCGCACCAGCGCGGCGAGCTCGCCGCTGGCGTGCATCTCGGTGACGATGTCGTTGCCGCCGACGAACTCCCCTCCGACGTAGACCTGAGGAAAGGTGGGCCAGCTCGCGAACTCCTTGGCCGCCGACCGCACACCCTCGTCCGAGAGCACGTCGAAGGTCCGGTAGGGCACGTCGAGCGCGTCCATCACTGCCACCGTGTTGGCCGAGAAACCGCACATGGGCCGCTGCGGCGTGCCCTTGATCAGCAGAAACACCGGCGAGGAATCGACCATCGCCCGCAGCCTCTCGAGCGGCGGCCGCGACGGATCGGTCTCGACGGCGGGCTGGCCGAGCCCGCCCGCCGGCTCCGGCGCCGACGCGATTCTGAAGGGACTGCTCGAAGATCCGGACATGACACCTCCCTGCCGAACGCTCACACCGATCAGAACATGAGACATGTTTTCAGCAATTCCCTCCCCCGGCGCGTGCTACGCTCTGCGCTGCCCGTCGCCGGAGTCCACCGGCGGCTCCCGGGGCGGCCGCCCGCCGGTCATCGGGCCGACGGGGCGGACCGGGCCGCCCAACCTGGATGCTCATGACCGCAGAGCGGAACGGACCGCCACCTCCTTGGGCCTGCTGAGCCGGCTCGCGCAGCTGCAGGTGCTCGTCGTCACCGGCAAGGGCGGCGTCGGCAAGAGCACGGTGACGGCAGCCCTCGGCGCCCTGCTCGCCAACCGCGGCCGCACCGTCCTGCTCCTCGAGGTCGACCCGCGGGAGAACCTGCACCAGCTCCTCGACACACCGCCCTCCGGCGGCGAGATCGTCGAGGCGGCGCCGCGGCTCTTTCTGCAGCACCTCGAGCCCCGCGGCCTGCTCGACGACCTCGTCCGGGAGAAGCTGAAGCTCGGCCCCCTCGCACGCAAGGTGCTCGCGAGCCCGGTCCACCTGCACTTCACCGAGGGTGCGCCGGGGCTCAAGCAGACCGCTGTCTTCGGGAGGGCGCTGCGTCTGGTCGAGGGCCACGGCCCCCGCCAGCTGCGGCGACCCGACGTCGTGATCCTCGACGCGCCGGCCTCCGGCCACGGCATCGCCTGGATGGCGGCGCCGCAGCTCGTGTCGGAGGTCATCGCCTCCGGGCCGATCGGCATGATGGCCTCCGAGATCGCGGACCTGATCGCCGACCGCGCCCGCTTCGGCGCGGTGATCGTCACCACCGCCGAGGAGATGCCGGTTCAGGAGTCCCTGGAGCTCATCGCGGCCATGGACGCACGGCTCGGCCGCGAGCCCGAGCTCGTGGTCGTCAACGCCATCTACCCGCCGCTGCCGGCGCGGGCCGCCCGCGACGAGAGCCTGCGCCTGTGGGCGAAGCGCCGCGCCGCCAACGAGCACGAGCTCGCGCGCCTCGCCGAGCACTGGGCCGGGGCGACGGCCGAGCTGCCGCTCGAGCCGGTCGACGCCGGCCCGACCCTAATCGGCCTCGTCGGAGAGCACCTCGCGCGCGCGGTCACGGGGCGGTGATGGACCCGCGGCGGCACCCCCTGGTGATCGTCGTCGGCGCCGGCGGCGTCGGCAAGACGACGCTCGCCGCCGCGCTCGGCCTGCGCGCGGCCGAGCGCGGCCGCTCCGCCCTGGTCATGACCTTCGATCCCTCCCTGCGGCTCAAGGACGCCCTGGGCGTCGGCGACGAGGCCCGGGACGCCGAGACCCCGGTGCCGATCGACGGCAGCGGCAGCCTCGCGGCGAGCCTGCTCGACGCCCGCCGCACCTTCGACCGCCTGATCCTGCGTTATGCCCCCGACGAGGCGGCGCGCCGGCGCATCCTGTCGAACCGCTTCTACGATCAGCTCTCGGGCAACCTGGCCGGCGTCCTCGAGTACATGGCCTCGGAGCGCCTGTTCGAGGTGGCGACCGCGGAGCGCTACGACCGCGTGATCCTCGATACGCCGCCGACCCGGCAGGCGCTCGACTTTCTCGGCGCCCCCGAGCGCATCGTCAGCTTCCTCGACAGCGGCGCCCTCCGCATCGCGCTCAAGCCCTGGTTCGACGCCGACGGCAAGCTCAGGGCGACCGCCCGCCTCGGTCCGCTCGGCCGCAACGTCGAGGGCTTTCTCGACCGCATGGTCGGCCTCGAGCTGCTGCGGGACATGGCCGAGTTCTTCCAGGCCTTCGCCCCGCTCTACGACGGCTTCCGCGCCCGCGCGCTCGAGGTCCAGGAGATGCTGCGGTCGCCCCGCACCTTGTTCGTGCTCGTCAGCGGGCCGGGCCGCGGGCGCGTCGCCGACACCCTGTTCTTCGCCCGCCGCCTGCGCGAGGCCGGGTACGGCCTGGGGCCCATCGTCGTCAACCGGGTCCACCCCGAGCTGCTGCCTACCCGCGACACTTCAAGCGAGGGTCGGCGACTGCTGGAGTGGCTCGGGAGGCGCGACCGCGAGGGCGTCGCCGAGCTGCGCGACCTGGTCGGAGCCTCCCACCCCGTCATCGAGCTGCCGATGATGGAGGACGAGCCCACCGACCTCGCCGCGATTGCATGGGATGGAGGCCCCGGATGCGACCCGTGCCCGTTTCCGTCTCCGTGCCCGTGCCCGGGTGCCGCGCCAGCGACCGCGGCAGATGGCAGTGACAGCTGCAGGGTCAGAAGGCACTGGCAGTCAGCCGTGGCAGTGGGCCGTGTCCGTTTCCGTCTCGTGCCCGTCTCCGTGCCCGTCTCCGTGCCCGTCTCCGTGCCCGTGTCCGTGTCCGTGTGCGTGTCCGTGTGCGTGTCCGTGCCCGGATGCAGGGCGAGTGGGCCGTGGCCTGGTCACCTCCGGGTCGTTTCCCTGGGTCGCTAGCTGGCGAGGCGTCCGGCGTCAAGGGCGAGCCGGCCTGCGGCCGGTCGCTGCGCGACCCTTGACTCCGGACGCCTCGCCAGCTGGAGGGAAGCCAGTAACGACCCGGAGGTGACCATG
>JALOKS010000262.1 GCA_025456385.1 Thermoanaerobaculales bacterium
CGACAGCGCTGCGGCCGGAACCGGTTGCGGATCAGAGCGGAGAGGAGTCGGTCGCGACATGGTGCAGCCTCCTTCGTCGTCGCGCGGCATTCCAGCCGGGCGGCGGGCGGGTGCCGAGCGCGTGGCGGCGGGCTCCCGCCCCTTATACCGCGATTTCTGCGGCGCGGGACCGGCGCCCCCGTCCGCCGCGGCCGCAGTAAGCTCGACGGGTGATCCGGGTCCTGCTTCTCGCCGACACCCACCTCGGCTTCGACCTGCCGGCGCGGCCGCGCAGCGAGCGCCGGCGCCGGGGCCCCGACTTCTTCGCCATGACCCGGCTCGCGCTCGCCCCGGCGCGGCGCGGCGAGGTCGACCTGGTGGTCCACGGCGGCGATCTGCTCTTCCGCAGCAAGGTGCCGGCTTCACTCGTCCAGGCCGCGCTCGAGCCGCTGCTCGAGGCCGCCGACCGCGGCGTGCCGGTGGTGCTGGTGCCGGGAAACCACGAGCGCTCGGCGCTGCCCTACCCGCTGCTCGCGAGCCACGAGCACCTGCACGTCTTCGATCGCGCGAGGACGATCGCGCTCGAGGCCGGCGGCTCGCGGGTGGCGCTGGTCGGCTTCCCCTGTCTTCGGGAGGGTGCGCAGGACCGCTTCGCCGCTCTCGCGGCGGCCGCAGCCCGCGGCAGCGAGGGTGCGCCTGTGCGGCTGCTGTGCCTCCACCAGACGATCGAGGGGGCGGCGGTGGAGGGCCACGTCTTCCGCGGCGGCGACGACGTGATCCGCGGCCGCGATCTCCCCGAGGGCTTCGCGGCAGTGCTCTGCGGTCACATCCACCGCGCCCAGGTTCTGACGCGCGACCTCACGGGCCGGCCGCTCGCGGCGCCGGTGCTCTACCCGGGCTCGGTGGAGCGCACGAGCTTCGCCGAGCGCCACGAGGCGAAAGGCTTCATGGTCCTCGAGCTCGAGCCGGACCCGGCCACCGGCGGGCGCCTCGCCGGCTGGGAGCTGCGCGAGCTGCCGGCGCGGCCGATGGTCGCGGTCGAGGTCGATGCGAGCGGCTGCGGGCCCGCGGCCCTCGAGGAGCGGCTGCGGGAGGCGCTCGCGCCGCTCCCTTCTGACGCGGTGGTGCAGCTGCGGGTCACGGGCGAGCTCGCGGGGGGCGCCGCGGAGGCGATCCGCGCGGCTTCCCTCCGCCGGCTCCACCTCCCGACCATGTCGGTGAGCGTCAGGCTGGCGTCGGCGCCGCACGGAGCGCGAGGATCATGACCGGCAGGCCTCCGCAGGGTGTAAGGTTCCAGGATGGCGCGGCTACACCTTTGCGAGCTGCACGACCAGCCGTGGTTTCCGGCGGCGTGGCGTGACCTGCTGACCGACTACCTGTCGTTCTACGCGCGTGTCTTCCGGCCATACGAATGCGTGGCGCCGCTCCTCGCCGAAGCCCTGCAGCGGGCGGGTGCGCGGCGAATTGTCGACCTCTGCTCGGGTGGTGGGCAGGCAGTCCTGTCCCTGCGGCCGGGGCTCGAGCGATCGGGCCTGAGGGGCCTCACCGTCACGCTCACCGACAAGTACCCGAACCCAGCAGCGTGGCGGCGTGCGGCGGCATGCGGTGGCGGCGCGGTCGAATCGGTCGGGGAGCCGGTGGACGCCGCACGTGCGCCTCGCGACCTGCACGGGTTCAGAACGCTCTTCACCGCGCTTCACCACTTTCGTCCGCAGGATGCCCGGGCAGTGCTGGCCGACGCGGCGGCGGCGAGAGAGGGGATCGCCGCCTTCGAGTACACCGAGCGCAACTTCCTCGTGTGGGGCCTGCCGCTGGTCCTGATCCCGGCCTTCGTCTGGATCACGACGCCGTTCCTGCGGCCCTTCGGCTGGCGCCGTCTGCTGTGGACCTACCTGGTCCCGGTGGTGCCATTGGTCGCCATGTGGGATGGCTTCGTTTCCTGTCTGCGGACCTACTCGCCCCGCGAGCTCGAGGCCCTGGTGCGCGCGCTGCCGGACGGCGACATGGAGTGGCGGATCGGCCGGGTCCGTTCCCTTGGTCTGAGCAGGGTGACCTGGCTGATCGGCACGCCGTCAGTCAGCGGCTGCTGATCGGGTCGGGAGGCTCAGGCATTTCGGCGGGCCTGCAGACAGCGGATGCCGTCGCACTTCCGCGCCGCGCCGAAGCAGCGGAGCCAGCACACGACCGCGGCGCGACGATGAGCCTGGACGCCTGCCTCAGCCGCCCCCGGAGCTCACGACGCCCTCGACAACCACGGTGATCGCCGTGTCGGCGAGGGTCCCCGGCTCCTCCGGCGCCGCCACCACCCAGCCGAGCGTCGTCTTGGCGGTGGTGTCGAAGTACGAGCCCTCGGTGGCGGCGACCTGGACGGCGACCCGGCCCGCCGGCTCGTCGAGCAGGAAGGGCATGAAGAGGTAGAGGCGCGGCCCGTCGCTGTAGCGGCAGGCGAGGGTCGTGCCCTCCCGGCCGCTGAGGTGCACCGGCCCGAAGCCCTCCCGCTCCACCCGCAGGCTGAGCTCGCGGTCGGCGAGGCGGAGGTCCGGCCGGCGCTGCCGCTCCGCCGCCGGGAGCTGCAGGTAGACCTCCTCGACCAGCCAGCGCGCGTAGGTGACGAGGTCGCCCTCCGAGGACCAGAGCTCGCGGTCGAAGCTGACGCAGCCGCTGCCCTTCGCGCCGAGGAAGGGGTAGCGCGCCGCCCACAGCGGCGTCTGGCCGATCTCCGAGCTCGCGCGCTCGAGCCGCCAACCGCGGACGCCCGGCACGACGACCTCGAGCTCGCCCCCGCGGGCATCGCCCGCCGGGTGGCCGCCGGGGAAGGGCGCGCCGGAGAGGATCAGCATGCCGCGCGCCGGATCGAGCAGGACCACGAAGGCGCCGGCTGCCGACGGGCAGCCCGCGGCGGGGTCGGCGACCACGATCTCGGGTCGCAGGCCCTCCGTCGCGCCGGCGGTGGCGGCAGCCAGAATGAGCAGCGAGCCAACGACGATGCAGAGCTTCGGTCGGTGGGTTGTCATGGGCTTCTCCGCGCGCATCCTAGCGCGAAACCCGCAGGCCGGGTGTGCGGCGGGTCACGTGGCGGGCTACACTCGGCTTCACACTGCCCGCCGAGCGGAGGTGACCGTGCGCATCACCTGTCTGGTCGAAAACTCCTGCCCGGAGGCGGGCGCCGGCCTGCGGCCCGAGTTCGGACTTTCGCTGCACCTCGAGGTCGGCGGCGCCCGCGTGCTCTTCGACACCGGGGCCTCCGGGCTGTTCCTGGCAAACGCGGAGCGCCTGGGCATCGATATCGCCGCGGTCGACGCGCTGGTGATCTCGCACCAGCACTTCGACCATGGCGGCGGCCTCGCGGCCTTTCTGGAGGCCAACCCGCACGCGCCCGTCTACCTCCGCTCGGCCCCGCTCGCCGACCGCTCGTTCCGCGCCTTCGGCCTCATCCGGCGGTCGATCGGCATCGACCGCGAGCTCCTCGAGCGCCAGCACTCGCGCTTCGAGCTCGTGGCGGGACGACGCGAGGTGGCGCCGGGGGTCTTTCTGCTCTGCGACATCGGCTCGACCCATCCCCGCCCGCGCGGCAACCGCCGCCTCTTCGTCGAGCGCGGCGGGCGCGTCGAGCGCGACCCCTTCGATCACGAGCTCATGATGGTGGCGCGCGCGGACGACGGCATGGTGGTGATCTCGGGCTGCTCCCACCACGGCGTCCTCAACATGCTCGAGGCCGCCGGCGAGGCCTTTCCGGGTGTGCCGATCAAGGCCCTGATCGGCGGCTTCCACCTCATCGGCCTGCCGTTCTACGACTCGATGGCGGCGAGCCGCCGCGAGGTCGAGGCCATCGGCCGCCGCATCCTCGAGCAGGTGGCGGGGCCCGTGTTCACGGGCCACTGCACCGGCGGCAAGGGCTATCGCGCCCTCGCGGGCGTGATGGGCGAGGCGCTGCAGCCGCTCGCCACCGGAACGGTCATCGAGGCCTGAGCCCGGCCGGGCTCAGCTCTTGCGCGAGGTCTTGGCGACGAAACCGCCGAGCACCGGGACGACCCTGCGGCTCTTGCACTTCGGGCAGGCGGGCTTCGCCTTGTCACGCTGCGCCACCGTCATGATCTTCTCGAAGGTCTTCTTGCACTCGGCACATTTGAAAACGTAGGTCGGCATGCCTGTCCTCCGGTCGTTCAGGCCGGTCCGGGACGGTCCCGGGCGCCTCGAGGCCAACGGAGCATCGCCTCCGTCGAGCCGGCCATCGTAGGCACCATGATGGGGCATGCGCCGATTTTCGGCAAGCCGGGTGCGGCGGAGAGCTCACGCGCTCCGGAGCCGGGCCTTGCGCACGCGGTCGATCTCGCGCGAGGCCG
>JALOKS010000038.1 GCA_025456385.1 Thermoanaerobaculales bacterium
CGTGCGGCACCATGGAAACACAGGGACCGGCACGGGAGGTGCAGAGATGAAGCAACTGACCCGCATGGTCGTGACTGCGGCGATGCTGCTGATGGTGGTCGGCCTCGGCGCGTGCTCGAGCAGCGGCGCGAAGAAGATGCAGGCCCCGGCGCCGGTGAAGACGGCGACGCCGACCCCGGCGATCCCGAGCGGCGTTTCCGAAGAGGTGATCCATGAGCCGGTCACCGAGACCATGCTGTCCGAGGCGGTCACCAGCGAGCTGCCCGAGGACCTGGCCCGCCTCAACGCCCAGGGCTACCTCGAGGACGTGTTCTTCGACACCAGCCGCCACGAGCTGACTCCCGAGGCGCGCGAGCTCCTCGCCAAGAACGCGGCCTGGCTGCAGCAGTACCCGACGATCCTGATCCTCGTCGAAGGCCACTGCGACGAACGGAACACCCGCGAGTACAACCTCGCGCTGGGCGAGCGGCGGGCGGGCGCGGTTCGGGATTTCCTGGGCTTCCTCGGTATCGCCCCGGAGCGAGTCAAGATCATCTCCTACGGCGAAGAGCGCCCCTTCGCCCTCGGCAGCGACGAGAGCGCCTGGCGGCTGAATCGCCGGGCCCACTTCGTCATCGTCGGCCGGTAGGAGGCGGTCATGTCACGGACATCCACGCTCGGGATCCTGCTCGCGGTGCTGGTGCTCGCGGGCTGCACCTCGTCCGAGGAGATGGCGCTGCTCCACCGTGAGATCACCGATGTGCAGCGTGCGGTGGAGGGTCTGCAGACCGAGGTCATCGACAAGTCGGACCTGCGCGCGATGGAGCAGTCGATGCAGGACCTGACGGCCAAGAACCTGCGCTCCAACGCCGATCTCGCGCAGAAGGTCGGCGAGCTGCAGGAGCGGATCGAGGCCCTGTACGCGAGCCTGGAGATGACGACCCGGAAGCTGCAGGACATCTCCCAGGAGCTGGCCGCCGGCCGCGCGCCCGCGCCCGCGTTGACGGGCCTGCCGCCGGTGACGGCCGCCGAGCCGGTCAGCGGCGGCCAGGGCTCGGGGTCGGCGGGTCCGGCGGTTCTCCCCCCGGGGAGCGGCGGCTCGACGCCCGATGAGCTCTACCGGAGCGCCTACGAGGACTACATGCGCGGCAACTACGACCTCGCGGCCGACGGCTTCGCCGAGTACCTGCGGCGCTATCCCGGCACCGAGCTCACGGACAACGCCCTGTACTGGATCGGCGAGTGCCAGGACGCCGGCAACCAGCGCGAGGCGGCGCTCGCGACCTTCACCCGGGTGCTCGAGGAGTACCCGAGCTCCGACAAGGCGGCCGCCGCCCAGCTCAAGAAGGGCCTCATCTACCTCAAGATGGGCGACCAGGGCCAGGGCGTGGTCAACCTCCAGTACGTTGTCTACGAGCATCCCGGAACCCGCGAGGCCGAGCTCGCGCGCGAGCAGCTCAAGTCGCTGGGTTTGACCATTCGGTAGGGTGCCGGGCAGCTGTGGCTGTGGGCTCTCGGGCATTGAAGCTCCGGGGCCTTGGGGCTCTGAGGCCATGAGGCTGCCGGGCAGCGCGGGACGGACCTCATACGCCGGTGCCTTCGACTGCTCTCACCTGGACGACGCGGCGCGGCTCTGGTGCGCCGGCGGATCTGCCTCACGGCCTCAAAGCCCCAGAGCCTCAGAGCCTCAGAACGCCCCGGGACTAGCCGGAACGCTCGGCATCCGCTATCATGTGCGACCCGGCGGCGGTGAGCGAGCCGCGCGCAGTGAAGGAGAGAGTGAGTGATGGCGACGATCAAAGGAATCAAGAAGCAGGCCCGGAAGCGGCACCGCCAGTCTCTGGAGCGCCGGATGCGGAACCGTGCCGTGCGTACGCGGGTGCGGCGGCAGATCCGACTGATGCGGGCGGCCCTTGCCGAGGGCGACGCCGCCAAGGTCAAGGACCTCCTGCCGGCGACCATGTCGGTGATCGACGTGGGCTGGCGCAAGGGGGTGATCCACCGCAACACGGCGGCGCGCTACAAGTCGCGCGTGGCGCGGCAGGCCGAGGCGGTCATCTCCGGCAAGGAAGCCTGAGGCGATGGCCGAGGCCCTGCTCGCCACCTCGATTCCGTCGGGGAAGCTGGTGAGCCGTGGCAAGGTCCGTGACATCTATGCCGGCGACGGCTCCCTGATTCTCGTCGCCACCGACCGGCTCAGCGCTTTCGACAGCGTGCTGTCCCCGGGCATCCCGGGCCGCGGGGTGATCCTCACCCGGCTCTCGACCTTCTGGTTCAGGCGCTTCGCCGACCGCGTTCCCAACCACCTCCTGGCCACCGAGCTCGACGAGTTCCCGCCGCCCTACCGCGACCACCCCGAGCTGGCGGGCCGCAGCGTGCTGGTGAAGAAGCTCCGCGGCATTCCGATCGAGTGCGTGGCGCGCGGCTACCTCGCGGGCTCGGGCTGGACCGAGTACCGGGGCGCGGGCAAGGTCTGCGGCGTGCCCCTGCCGCCGGGGCTCACGGAGTCCGCCGAGCTCCCCGAGCCGATCTTCACCCCGGCAACCAAGGCGACCGACGGCCACGACGAGAACATCAGCTTCGAGCGTGCCGCAGGCATCGTCGGGGTCGAGACCGCAACGCGCCTCCGCGACCTGACCCTCGAGCTCTACGGCGCCGCGGCGCGTTTCGCCCGCGAGCGCGGGATCATCATCGCCGACACCAAGTTCGAGTTCGGCTTCGACGACGACGGCCGCATCGTCTGGATGGACGAGGCCCTGACCCCCGACTCCTCGCGTTTCTGGCCGGCGGCCGGCTACGAGCCGGGAGGGGCCCAGGCCTCTTTCGACAAGCAGTACGTCCGCGACTGGCTGCTCGCCAGCGGTTGGAACAAGGAGCCGCCGGCGCCCGAGCTGCCCCCGGAGGTGGTCGAGGGAACGCTGGCGCGCTACCTCGAGGCCTACCGGCGCCTGACCGGCGAAGACCTCGCCCTGCAGGGAGCGGCAGGCGGCTGAGCGGACGAATTTTTCCCGAGGAGCGGAGGATCTTTCATGACCGCATTCGCGACCGAGAACATCCGCAACGTTGCAGTGGTCGGCCACTCCCACACCGGCAAAACCTCGTTGGTGTCCGCGATGCTCTTCGACAGCGGCGCCGTCAACCGTCTGTGCAAGGTCGACGACGGCAACACGACGACGGACTTCGACGACGACGAGAGGGAGCGCAAGATCACGATCAACACCGCGGTCGCCCACGTCGTCCACCGCGGCGTCAAGATCAACCTCATCGACACCCCCGGCTACGGGATCTTCACCACCGACGCCGTGCAGGGCCTGCGGGTGGCCGATACGGCGCTGATGATGATCTCAGCGGTCGCCGGCATCGAGGTGCAGACCGAGAAGCTGTGGAAGGCGGCGGCCTCTTTCGAGCTGCCGGTGATCTTCGCCGTCAACCTCATGGACCGTGACCGGGCCTCCTTCACGCGCGCCCTGGAGTCGCTGCAGAAGAAGTACGGTCGCGCCGTCACCCCGCTGCAGCTGCCGATCGGCGAGGAGGCGGCCTTCGCGGGCGTGGTCGACCTGGTCAGCGGCCGGGCCATGAGCTGGGAGCAGGACGAGAGCGGCAAAGCGACCGAGGTTCCGGTTCCCGCAGCCATGGCGGACGAGGTCGCGGCGGCGCGCGAGGCGCTGATGGACCTGGTCGCGGAGCAGGACGAGTCCGTGATGGAGGCCTACCTGGAGTCGGGGACGCTCGACCCGGCGGCCTTCGCCGCCGGCCTCAAGAAGGCGATCAGCGCACGCGAGCTCTTTCCGGTCCTGGCGCTGGCAGGCGCCAAGAACATCGCCGTGCAGCCGGTGATGGACGCGGTCGTCGATCTGGTGCCGGCGCCCGACTGGCGGCCGGCGAAGCTGCGCGTCAACGGCGAGGAGCAGGAGCTCGCGGTGTCCGCCGCGGCACCCTTCGCGGCCTACGTGTTCAAGACCATCTCCGATCCCTACACCGGCCGCATCAGCCTGATGCGCGTGTTCACCGGCGGCATCGCCTCGGACGCCCACGTCCTCAACCCGAACCGCAGCGCCTCGGAGCGGCTCGGCGCGCTGTCCGCGCCCCAGGGCAAGGAGCTCCTGCACGTGGCCGAGCTCTCCCCCGGCGACATCGGGGCGGTGCCCAAGCTCAAGGAGACCCACACCGGGGACTCCCTGTGCGAGGCCAAGAAGGACGTCCGCATCGAGCCGGTGCCCATCCCGGAGCCGGCGATCAGCTTCGCGCTCGAGCCGAAGTCGAAGGGCGACGAGGACAAGCTCGCCGCTGGCCTCGCGAAGATTCGCGACGAGGACCCCACGATCTCGGTCGGCCGCGACCCGCAGACCAAGGAGATGCTGATCTCCGGCGCCGGCCAGCTGCACATCGAGGTCGTGGTCGCGAGGCTCAAGAAGCGTTACAACGTCGAGGTCATGCTGCACCCGCCGAAGGTGCCGTACCGCGAAACCGTCACCACCTCGGCCGAGGTCACCACCCGCCACAAGAAGCAGACCGGGGGATCGGGTCAGTTCGCCGAGTGCAAGATCGCGATGTCGCCCAACAAGGGCCTGGGCTACGAGTTCGTCGACAAGATCTTCGGCGGTTCGATCTCGCAGGGCTACCGCCCGGCGGTGGACAAGGGCGTCCAGGAGGCCGCGGAGCGGGGCGTCCTCGCCGGCTACCCGATGGTCGACTTCAAGGTCACCCTGCTCGACGGCAAGGAGCACTCGGTGGACTCGTCGGAGATGGCCTTCAAGGTCGCGGGCCGCAAGGCCTTCCGGGAGTGCGCCGCGAAGTGCAAAGCGACCCTGCTCGAGCCGATCATGCAGGTCGAGGTCTACATCCCCGAGGAGAACATGGGCGACGTCATGGGCGACCTCAACTCGCGCCGCGGCCGGGTCCAGGGCATGGACTCCGAGGACGGCACGACCACGGTGAAGGCGCTCGTGCCCCTGGCCGAGATGCTGACCTACGCCCCGACCCTGCGCTCGATCACCGCCGGCCGCGGCGACTACCACATGGAGTTCTCCTCCTACGAGGAGGTGCCGAAGCAGCTCCAGGACAAGATCATCGCCGCTGCCGGCAAGCGCGAGGACGAGGACGAGGAGTAGGACGGACGAATTCGGAATTCGGAATGAGGAATTCGGAAGTGCCACCCGCCCTCCCGGGAACGGAGGGCGGTTTTTCTTTTCAGCCGTTGGTGGCGGTCCGTCCGACCTGCTTCCGCGTCATCTGCGGCGATGTCTGATTGTGAGGCGGCGGGCGACCCGCCTGCCCCGCCGGTCCTTCACGACGACGCGGTGCTCAGAGCTGCGCGGAGTCGCCCCAGGCCGCAAGGCGCTCGAGGTATGCCGGGTCGGCGAAGCGTGCGGGGTGGAAGGCGGCGGCGTAGTCCGGCAGCGCGCTGCCTGTGAGGTGGGAGGCCGCGAGCTCGGCGGTGGCCGCGGACGCCATCAGGCCGAAGCCGGACAGCGCGCCGTGGACGAAGGCGCCGGCGACCGTCAACGGACCTACCAGGGGCCGGTTGTCGCGGGCCTTGGTGTAGTAGCCGCCGTCCACGAACGGTCGCGGCAGGCGCTCGCGATAGGCCCCGAAGCCCGGGATCATGGCGGCGATGCCGCGCGCGCAGACCTCGGCGTAGTGCTCGGGCAGCGGCAGCGGGAAGACCTCGGCCGTCCTCTCGGCGTGGTAGGGCCAGAGGATGATGACCTGCCGGCTCGCGCCGCCGCCTTCCGGCCGCAGGTGGACCCCGGCCGGCATCTCGCGGAGGAGATGCTCCCCCTCGGCAGAGCCGGCGAGGAACTCGCGCTCGTCGTCGCTCCAGTCGAGGCGCTGCGGGTCCTGCCAGATGAGGAGGGGGGCGTCGCGCGGCACCACCCCGAGGTGGTCCTCGAGGCAGACCTTGAGGTGGAGCTCCGAGAACACCGGCAGCTCGAGGCCGAGGAGGCGGCCGACCGGCGCCAGCAGCGGCCCGGCGGCGTCGACGAAGCGCTCCGTGGCGATGGACTCGGTGCCGCCCGCCGCGGCGACGGTCACCGCCGAGACCCGCCCCCCGGCCGTGCCGACCGCTGTGACCCGCCCGCTGAGCAGCTCGACGCCGGCCGCCCGCGCCGCCTCGAGCTGCAGCATCCCCAGCTGCTGGCCCGAGAACCAGCCGCAGCGCCGGACGTGGAGGGCCGCGCGGAGCTTCGGCGACAGGTATGGGAAGTGCCGGCTGATGAGCCCCGGGTCGAGCATCAGGTCGGCGCCGCCGGGCTGTTCCTGCCAGCCCGCGGCGGCCAGGCGCCGGTAGCTGGGGTCTCCCGCCCGGCCGCGGTGGACCCGCAGCTCGCCCGCGCCGAAGCCCGCGGCCTGCTCAGCGCTCGCCCGCATGACCTCGGCCCGCGCCGGGTCGGCGGTGGCGTAGAGGTAGCCGCGGCGGCTCATGAGGAAGCGGTTGCCGCTCGCACCGGCCAGCTCCTCGAGGAGGTCGATCGAGCGGTTCATCAGGCGCACCATGGCGTCGTCGGGCCCCGGCCACCAGTTGCGGTAGGCCTCGGTCGACTTGTCCGAGGTCAGGCTCAGCGGCGGCCGCTCGTCGACGAGGATCACTTTCCGCATCCGGTGCGTGACCGCGAGCCGGTAGGCGAGCGACACCCCGGCGATCCCGGCGCCGCAGATCACGACCTCAGCCGTGGTGGTCGGCATCGGGGTTGGTTGTAGCACAGGGAGGGGCGGACGGAAATCTGAAATCCGGAATCGGGCGTGGCATTCCCGCTATGATGATCCTGACTCCTGCCGGAGTGGCGGAATGGCAGACGCTGGGGACTTAAAATCCCCTGCCCGTAAGGGCGTGAGGGTTCGAATCCCTCCTCCGGCACCAACGTGAGGGTTACTGACGGCCTGCGGCCGTCGTGTCCCGGCGGAACCAGCGGATGGCTCTGGGCCGCCTCCGGCCATCCGCCCGCGGCCCGAGCCATAGCCGCTGCTTCTCGCCGTGATGGCTGGCGGCCTGCGGCCGCGGCGACGCGCCGGATCCGGCGGGTGGCCGTAGGCCTCCCGGCCGTCCTCTCCGGCCCGGCCGCGCCGGGCCTGCGACCCCCTCGGCCACGGCCACGGGCCGCCGGCTGCGGCGCGTTCGACCCCCTCCTCCGGCACCAACGTGTGAGGGTTACTGACGGCCTGCGGCCGTCGTGTCCCGGCGGAACCAGCGGATGGCTCTGGGCCGCCTCCGGCCATCCGCCCGCGGCCCGAGCCATGGCCGCTGCTTCTCGCCGTGATGGCTGACGGCCTGCGGCCGGGGCGGGTGGGCACAGGCCGAACGCTGGTCTGATCTGCAGTAGACTCGCTGCGCCATGAGCGCGCCAGACAACGAGGGGGCGATCCACCGGCGGCCGTACCGCAACATCTTCTGGGCCATCGTGACGCTGTTCTTCGCCGATGCCCTCGTCTTCGACCGCTCGGCGAGGGCGGCGCTGGTCGACGTGATCGTCGTCCTCGTCCTCTTCGCGGCGCTCTTCGAAACGGTCCGCTCCCGGCGCCACGCGGCGGTCGCTCTGATCCTGGGCGCTCCGGCGATCATCAGCCGACTGATCGCCGCCTTCCGCGTGGACTCGATCGGCTGGGGCAACGCGGTTCTCATGTCGACCGCGCTGTTCATCGGCTTCCTGATCTGGAACCTGCTGCGGGATCTCCTGGTCGGCGAGCGCAGCACCAGCGAGCGCGTCTACGGCGCACTCTGCGCCTATCTCTTCATCGGCCTTCTCTTCTCACTGCTGTTCACCCACATGGAGTTCCGTTCGCCGGGCTCGTTCCTCCTCCGCGGTGAAACGATCAGCGGCGCGGCCGAGAGCGAAGCGGCGCTTGTGCCCACCTTCACGTACTTCAGCTTCGTCACGCTCACCACCCTCGGCTACGGCGACATCACGCCCGCGACGACGTACGCACGCACCCTGGCCTTTCTCGAGGCCCTCATCGGCCAGCTCTACCTCGCGGTGATGGTGGCGACGCTGGTGGGGATCAGGGTCTCGGAGGGTCTGAGGGCCGGCGATCGCCGTGCGCGCGGCGGGGGGGACGAGGACGCCGGCGCGGGCTGAACCGAGCGGCATCGGCTAGCATGGCCGCCGTGGCGGACTGGGCCCGCACCCTGGAGGTCGACGGCGTGACCCTCGAGCTGAGGGTGGAGCGCAAGCGGGTGAAGAACATCAACGCCCGGCTGCGCGGCACGACACTGCTGGTGAGCGCCCCACGATGGGTGGGCCGGGCCGAGCTCGAGGCGGGCATCGTCGAGCTCGCCCGTCGGCTGCTGCGGCGCTCGCGGGCGGAGGCCATCAACCGCGAGGGCGGCGCGGTCGAGGTCGCGCGGCGGGTGGCGGCGCGCTTTCCCCGGCCGCCCGAGGTGCGCGAAGTTCGTTTCGTCACCACCCAGCAGGCGCGCTGGGGCTCCTACAGCCCGCACACCGGGGTGGTGCGCCTCAACGCGGCCCTGCGCCTGATGCCGCCCTGGGTGCTCGAGGCGGTGGTGGCGCACGAGCTCGCGCACGTCGTCCACCACCGGCATTCGGAGGCGTTCTGGAAGCTCGTGCGCACCGTCTGCCGCCACACCGACCGCGCCAACGCCTTCCTCGAGGGCGTCAGCTGGCTGGCCTCGGCCTGGGAGGGGCTGCCGCCGGTCGAGCGCGCGCAGCTGGTCGGGAAGGGGCCCCCGGACGACCCGCTCTGAACCGGGCCCCGGCCGGAGCCGTCACTCGGGCCGCGGCGGCAGGCGCTCGAGGCCGGCGGCGCGGGCGGCGGCGGTCATGATCCGCTCGAGCTCGCGGCGGGCCTCGTCCGGGATCCGGCTCGGCTCGGAGGCCGCGAGCAGGCGGTCGACCTCGGCCGCGGCGCGCTCGCCGAGGGTGGCGCCCCCCTCCTCCAGCCAGCGCGGGCGGCTGGTGCGGTCGATCACCGGCCCCGGGAAGCTGAGCTCCGAGCGCAGGTGGCGGCGGGTGTGGTCCGCGATCAGGAGGTGCTTCTCCGCGAGCAGCTCCTCGAGCAGCGGCCGCGCTGGAAAGTCCTCGCGCGCCTCGATGCCGGCGCTCAGGCGCTCGGCCATGCGGCAGATCTCGTGGTCGACCACCAGCTTCTCGAGGCTCTGGCAGCTCTCGAAGTCGAGCATTCCGGGGCCGGAGACGTTGTCGATGCCGGCGAGCGCGGCGAGGGTGGCGCCGATGCCGGTCTCGAGCCCGGCCTGGGCGTCGAGGGCCTTGGCGTCGGAGAGCGCGATGTAGCCTTGGGTGGGCAGGCCGAGGCGGCGTCCGATCTCGGCCGCCGCGGCCGTCAGCATCGAGGTCTCGACCGCGCCCATCGGCGTCGTCTCGTAGCGGAGGTCGAAGATCGCGGGCGAGCCGCCGAAGAGCAGCGGCGAGCCCGGCCGGGCGAGCTGGGCGATGACCACCCCGGACAGGACCTCGGCGGTGTGCTGGATGAGGGTGCCGACGAGGGTCACCGGCGCCATGAAGCCGGTCAGCGGCACCGGCACGATCTCGACCGGGATGCCCGCCCGCGCGCACTCGACCAGGTCGCGGGCGCCCTCGTCGGTCCAGCGCAGCGGCGAGGTCGGGCAGCAGGTGAAGAGGGCGAGCGGCCGCGCCGCGAGCTCGGCGGCCGAGCCGCGGACCGCGAGCAGGAGCTCGCGCATGACGGGAAGCCCGGCGACCGAGAAGGTGCCGGTGACGACCGCCTTCTCGCAGTACAGGAGGTTGATGAACAGCCGGTAGCTGTCGGACACCGCCTCGGGGACGTCCGAGGACACCAACGCCGTGCTCTGGGCGTCCATGCGCTCGAGGCGGCTGACCAGCCTGGCCAGCCCGACGAGGTCCGCGGTGACGGCCGGACGGATCGCGCCCGAGGAGCGGTCGAGGATGTTGATGGCGGCCGAGCCCGGCGTGAAGTGGGTCCGCGCGCCCTCGAAGCGGTGGGTCTCACGGCCGAGGACGTCGAAGAGCGAAAACGCGAGGGGCGTCGCGTCGAGCGCCGCCTCGACCATGCCCTCGCCGATCAGGACCCGGCCGTCCCGGCGGCCGAGGTCGGCGCCGCCCGCCGCCAGCAGCTCGCGCGCCTCGCCGTCGTTGACCTCGACGCCGAGCTCGGCGAGCACGATCTTCGCCTCGGTGATGATCCGCTCCGCTAGGTCCTCGTCGAGGAGCTGGAACCTCGGTCGCATGCGGCACCTCCGCGGGGGCCATTCTATGCCCTGCGACGGCCGGAAGATCGGACCGGGGAGGCCCGCTCAGAAGATCCGGCGCTGCTCGACCGAACGGCGGATGGTGGTCGCCGCGGCGAGGGCGGCGGCGCCGGTCCGCCCGTCGACGATGGCGGTGGCCTCGCCGCGGCAGGCGCCGATGAAGGCCTGCAGCTCCGCCCGCAGGGGCTCGTCCTTGACCACCTCGACCGCCCGCGGCGCGATCGCGGCGCCCTCGGGACCGCGCAGCAGCTGCGCCGCCGACACGCTCTGCTCGGCGTAGTCGATCGAGAAGTACGAGGAGCGACCGAACAGGCGCAGCTTGCGGATGCGCTCGGCCGACACCCGGCTCGCGGTCAGGTTGGCGACCAGGCCGCCCGGAAACTCGACCCAGGCGTGGCAGAGGTCGACCTTGTCGGTCAGCACCGGCACCCCGACGGCGCGGATCTCGGAGGGCGGCTCTCCGGCGACCGCGAGCGTGATCTGGAGGTCGTGGATCATGAGGTCGAGGATGACGTCCACGTCCACCGAGCGCGCGGTGAAGGGCGAGAGGCGCTGCGACTCGAGGTAGCGAATGCCCTCGGCGAGGCCGAGCGCCGCCTGCACGGCCGGGTTGTGGAACTCGACGTGGCCGACAGCGAGGACCTTCCCCGCCGCGGCGGCGAGGGCGACCAGCTCCTCGGCCTCGGCGACCGTGGCGGCGATCGGCTTCTCCACCAGCACGTGGCAGCCGGCGCCGAGCAGCTCGCCCGCGACCTCGCGGTGGCTCACCGTGGGCGTGGCGACCACCACCGCGTCGGCCGCGCCCGCCGCGGCCACCGACTCGAGGGCGGGCACGCCGTGGGCGCCGGTCACCTCGCTGAGGTGCTCGCGGTCGCTGTCATAGGCGCCGATGCAGCGCACCCCCTCCATGGCGGCGAGCAGGCGGACGTGGTGGCGGCCGAGGTGGCCGGTCCCGACGACGGCGGCGGTGATCTCGTGGCGGCTCATGGCGGCGTAGCATATCCCACACCGGCTACAATCGGCGCCGAGCCGGAAGGGAACGCCGCCATGCTGGATCTCGAGAAGCTCTTCACCGACGTCTTCGACCCGCAGCCCGGGGAGGTTGTGACCTTCGTGGTCGACCTGCCGCGCGAGGGGCTCGCGGACCACGAGGGCTGGCGTGCCCGCCGCGCGATGGCCGCGCGCTGGCGCGAGGCGATGTTGCGGCTGGCTGCGGTACGGGGCTTCGCGGTGCGGCCGCTGCTCGCTTACCCGGCGACCGGCGCGAACAACGCCGAGCTGCCGCGCGAGGGGCGGCTCGGCGACGAGACCGTCGAGCTCGCCGAGGCGCTCGCGGCCTCGACCCTGGTCATCGCCATGACCGAGTACTCGGCCACCGCGCCCCTCGGCACGCTGGCGGAGAGGCTCGACGACTTCCGGGCCGCCTCGATGCCGGGAGTGGAGGAGCGCATGGAAGGGACCGCCCTGGCCGCCGACTACCGGCAGGTGGCCGCGCGCTGCCGGGCGGTCTTCGACGTGCTGCAGGGCGCGGTGCTGTGCGATGTGCTGTTCTCGACCGGGCACCGCTGCTGGTTCGACCTCCGCCACCGCACGGCCGAGATGGACGACGGCTACCTGCCGCGCGGCAAGGCGGGCGAGCGCATCATCAACCTGCCCTCCGGCGAGACCTTCATCGTGCCCTACGAGGGCGAGCACGAGGCGCTGCCGTCGTGGACCGCGGGCACCATTCCCGTGCTCGAGGACGAGGAGCTGGTGCTCTTCCACGTGGCTGCCAACTCGATCACGGCGGTCGAGGGCGAGGGCGCCGCGGCCGACCGCTACGCGGCCCTTTTCGACGCCGACCCGGCGCGCGCCAACATCGCCGAGGTCGCCTTCGGGGTCAACGAGCGCGCGGAGGTGACCGGCTCGGTGCTCGAGGACGAGAAGGCGGGCTTCCACTGGGCCTTCGGGCGCTCGGACCACCTCGGTGGGGTGGTCGGGGTCGAGGACTTCGCGAGCCCCGCCAACGTCGTCCACCACGACATCGTCTACGCCGCCGGCAACCCGATCCAGGCCGAGCGGGTGGCGCTCCATTACCCGGACGGGCGCCAGGTGGTGGTGATCGAGGGCGGGGAGTACAAGGTCTAGTCGGAATTCGGAATTCGGAATTCGGAATTCGGAATTTGAGCCGGGAGCATGGGATCGCGGGGGCTGCGGTACCCTTGGAGCGCGACTGGGAGGACACCATGACTGACACACTGAGTCTTCTCGAGGCGGTGGAGCAGCGCGGGCCCTACGCCGTGTGGACGCTGATGAGCGAGGACGAGAGGCGCGCGGCCGCTGTCGCGCTGTGGGAGGGAGCGGACCGCGACAGCCGCGCCGCGCTCGAGGTGGCTCTCGCCAAAGACCTCAAGTTCCGCCCGCAGTCGGTGCGCCATCTCGGGGCCGACCGGGTGGCCTCCCGCCTGGTGCGGCTCGCCGAGGAGCTGCCGGAGGCGGTCCTCTTCCAGTACCTTTTCCACCTCCACATGGGAGCCCGCCGGCCGCTGATGGTGAGGTTCCTGGACGCGGTGGGCCTGCCGCACGAGGACGGGGCGCTGGAGCTGCCCGAGGGCTTCGAGGGCCCCGACGCGGCGAAGGTCGAGAGCTCCGGCCGCGAGCTGGTCGCTGCGGACGGCCACGAGGCCCT
>JALOKS010000039.1 GCA_025456385.1 Thermoanaerobaculales bacterium
CTCGGGCGCACCACCTGCGCCTACTTCCTGCCCGGCGACCACTGGATCGTCTACGCCTCCACCCACCTCGCGAGCCCGGACTGCCCGCCGCCGCCGGACATGAGCCGCGGCTACGTCTGGCCGATCGACCCCGGCTACGACATCTTCCGTGCCAAGGTCGACGGCTCGGAGCCCGAGCGGCTCACCGACACCCCCGGCTACGACGCCGAGGCCACCGTGTCGCCGCTGGGCAACCGCATCGTCTTCACCTCGATGCGTGACGGCGACCTCGACATCTACACCATGAACGCGGACGGCGGGGAGGTCGTGCGCCTGACCGACGAGCTCGGCTACGACGGCGGCCCGTTCTTCTCCCCGGACGGCACCAAGATCGTCTACCGCGCCCGCCACCCCGAGGACCCGCAGGAGATCGCCGACTACCAGTCGCTCCTCGGTGCCGGCCTGATCCGCCCCTCCCAGCTCGAAATCTGGGTCATGAACGCCGACGGCTCCAACAAGCGTCAGATCACCGACCTCGGCGTCGCCGCCTTCGCTCCCTTCTTCCACCCTTCCGGCGAGCAGATCATCTTCTCCTCGAACTTCGGCGACCCTGCGGGTCGCGAGTTCGACCTCTGGATGGTCGACCTCTACGGCAACAACCTCGAGCGGATCACCTTCGCCGAGGGCTTCGACGGCTTCCCGATGTGGTCGCCCGACGGGAAGACCCTCGTCTTCTGCTCCAACCGCCACAACTCCAAGCCGGGCGAGACCAACGTCTTCGTCACCGAGTGGAAGGACTGAGCTCCCGGATTTTCTTGACAGGGCACAGGCCCGGATCGATACTCCGCGACGAGCGAGCCATCAGCCGGTCGGAAGTGACGGCAGTGGCGGCCAGGAGGGTACGATGAGAGCAGCCGGTGCGTTGTTCGCGATCGTCCTCGTGCTCGCGGTTCTCCCCGCCAGTGCCCAGGTCTTCCCATCTCCGACCCTGAACGCCGACGCGACCTTCACCGAGGTCCTCGGCGGCACCAGCATGACCCTGACCTTCGACGGGACCTCCTACTGGTCCTGCAGCGGGGGCAGCGCTGCAGGTGTCCGGTACGCGCAGTACACCGCCGCGGGCGCCCCGGTCGCCACCTACTCCCCCGGCATCGACTTCCGCTCGGTCTACACCCTCGGCGGAACCGTCTTCGCGCGCGGATTCAACACCATGTCCCTCTACCAGCAGACTGCCCCCGGCGTTTTCGGCCTGTCGGGCGTGACCCTCGCGGGAACCGTCGATCCGCAGTCGGCGGTGGTCCCCAACGGATCCGCCACCGAGCTCATCGCGCTCTCGGGCGGGGCGGTTCAGCGCTGGAGCCTCGCGGGCGCGGCGCTGGGATCGGTGCCCCTGGTCGGCTTCGGGTCCCAGAACAGCGAAAACGTCTACCCGCAGAACCGCGGTGTGGCGGCCGTCGGCAGCCACTGGTTCACCTACTCCAACGGCGTGCTGTCGGCCTGGGATGCGGGCGGCAACCGCGTCGACCAGGCGACCCTCGTCGGCGCCGGCACCACCTTCGACTCGCACTTCAGCCTCAGCTTCGCCAACGGCAGGATCTGGATCATCGACGTGGCCGCCGGGACCTGGCGCGGCTACCCCGTTGCCGCACCGCAGATCGAGGCGATCCCCGCCCTCGGCAACGCCGGGCTGGCGGTGCTCGTCCTCATGATCGCCGCCATCGGCGCGGCGGCGATCCGCCGCGTCGCCTGAAGGCTCGCGGCGCGGGCAGCGCAGCACCTGCGCCGGCGATCAGCGACTCGTCGGGTTGAGGAGACGCCAGGTCATGGCGCGCAACTCGTCGAATGTCGCCAACACGCTTTCAGCAGCAGCAGAGTCGACGACTCCGGCGCGAGCCAGCAGGAGGAGATGGCTGTCGCAGGGGCTGAAGCCCCTGCCTCCAATGAACCCCGGCCACGAACTGCAGGCGCCGGCTTCAGCCGGCGCTGCCCTTCCTTTCCGATCGGCCCTGCCCCTCCGCCAGGTTGCCGGGCACCGACGCAGCCGCGCGGATCGCCTGCTCGGCGATCGACTCAAGAGGGGCCGGAACCCTCATCACGAGCCTGATCGCAGTGCCTGCGGCCTCGAGGGCCTTCGAGTGGGCCACGAGGTCGGGAGTCGGACGGGCGTCGGGCATGATCACCCCGGTGTCGCGCGCCTGCGGCCCTGGTCGCTGGCGCGGCCTCTGCCATCTGCCGCTGCCCGCTGTCGTTGAGGCCGCCGCTGCTCCTGATCACTGCGACGTCGGAGTCTCCATCGCATGTGTTCCGGATGAGCCGATCGTTCTACCGTTCTACCGTTCTACCGTTCTACCGTTCCAACCTTCAAACGGCCCCTCCGACCTCCGCGGCGATGACCTTGAAGCCGTCCTCCTCGAAGGCACCCCCGATCCTCTCCTGCACCGCGGTGTCGGGCGCGAGCGCGACCATGTAGCCGCCGCGGCCGCCGCCGGTGAGCTTGGAGCCGAGGGCGCCGAGCGCGAGCGCCTGCCCGCAGAGCTCGTCCAGGATCGGGTGCGACAGACCCATGGCGACGAGGATCTCGTGGTTGGCGGTCATGAGCGCGCCCACGGTCGCGAGGTCGCCGCGCTCGAGGGCCGCCCGCATCTCCCGCGACTGGGCGCTGATCGTCGCCATGGTCGCCTCGAAGCCCCGCGGGTCGCGCTCCCGGATCCCGAGCACGAAGCCGTCCAGGGTCGAGGTGTCGGCGGTGACCCCGGAGTTGGCGAGCACGATCCGCAGCGGCCGGCTCACCGGGATCCGCTCGAAACGGGTCGCGCCGCCCTCGATCCAGAACTGCAGCAGCCCGCCGTAGGTCGAGGCCGTGTTGTCGACTCCGCTCGGAATACCGTGGTAGGGGAACTCCCCCTCCCGGCCGATACGGTTGACGTCCTCGATGCCGAGGCCGAGGGCGAAGGTCTCGTCGAGCGCCCGCGCCAGCGAGACGCAGCTCGCCGCGCTCGCGCCGACGCCCGAGCCCGCGAGCAGGGAGCCGCCGAAGGTGATCCGGATGGGGTTCCGGGCGGCGTCGATCCCCATCACCTCGAGGATGCGGCCGATCGAGGCCGCTTGCTGCGCGAGCTTCGCCTGCTTGTAGCCCGGCACCTCCCGGCGCCGGTCGTCGAGCAGCCAGCCTTCGCCGCGATCCAGCCGATCCACCCGACACTCGGTGACGAAGGGCAGGGCGGCGACGATCGCCGGCACCCCGCGCAGCACGAACTGGTCGCCGATCAGGATGGTCTTGCCGAAGCCGGTGCCGGTTCCCATGGGCCCTCCCCTCTCAGGCCAGGATGCGCTCCATCTCGTCGATCAGGCGCGCCTCCGCGCCGATCGGCACGGTGGTCGCCGCGGTCAGCGAGTGGCAGGCGTCGGCGAAGCCGCCGACCCGGGCCGTCGCCTCCGGCAGCAGGACGTCGAGGCCGAGCAGCCGGCCTGCGCGGATGCCTTCCGCCATCGCGTCCGACACCCGCATCGAGACCTTGACCTCGGAGAGCTCGAAGTCGCCGACCCCAGGCACCGCGCTCGGAATGGCCTGGAAGCCGGCCAGGTAGCGGCGCGGGTCGAGGTCAGAGAGGTTCTTGATCTCGTCGAGGAAGGCGCCGATCATCTTCACCCCCATCGGCGCGAAGCGGTCGTGGACGTGGATCCACTGCAGGTGCGGCGTCAGCTTCATCCCGCCGCTGCGCAGGCGGCGCAGCTCGTCAGCGAAGGCGTGCTCCTGGATCGCACGCAGGCGGGCGAGCATCGACACCGACTCCGGCGAGGGTCCCTCCAGACAGACGCGGATGCCCATCTCGGGGCCGCCCGCGGTGTACCCTGCGCCGCCCAAGGTGTCGAGCTCGCGCGCCAGCTCGTCCACCGGCACCCGGCCGCGCGGCGTGACCAGAGCGTAGCGCTCGCCGTCCCCCCCGCTCACGATCTCGAGCAGGCCCCGGGCCGCCAGCTCGAGCGCGGTCTCACGGTTGGCGCCGACCAGCCGGCCGTCGACGAAGAAGCGGTCGCCCACCGCGCCGATGATCGCGACCGCCGCGAGGTCCTCGTTGGCGGCGCCCCAGGTGCGGGCGAACAGGAGGCAGGTCGTCGAGGCCGTGATGTCGCGGTCCCCCCGCAGCCCGAAGAGCTCCGGGTCGAGCAGGTGAACCCGCGGGTCGTCGGTCGCCGTGGCCTTGTGGTGGTCGAGGATGAGGACGAGGTTGCGGCCCCGGTTGAGCTCCGCGATCAGGGGCGCGATGCGCCCGGCGAAGTCGGCAAACACCAGCATGCGGCCGCTCGGCTCGAGGACCCGGCGCAGCACCGCCGGGTAGGGCTTCTCGAGGCACACCCGGTCGACCGCGAAGCCCGCGCGCTCGAAGGCGCGGGTCAGCACCGCCGCCGACGTGAGGCCGTCGGAGTCGTTGTGGTGCAGCAGCTGCACCCGCCGCTCCGGCCAGCGCTCCACCTCGGCGATGGCCGAGCTCGTCGTCGCCGATGCCGAGATCGGCGGCGCACAGGGGGGCGCCGGCGGCGGTGAGGGCGGCGCGCACCTTGGCGCCGAGCTCGAGGGTGCGCCGGACGTGCTCCTTGATCGGCCGCTCGTGCTCCTGCAGCCCCTCGAGGTCGCGCCGCGTCCGCGCCCCGAGCTTCGCCCGCCACTGCGGCCAGACGGCGACGGAGAGGCTCCCGAAGCTCGCACGGATCTCCCGCTCGGCAGCCTCGGGGCTCGGGTCCGGCCGGAACGGGGCCGCGGTGAAGTCCTGCTCGAGGATCTCCCCGTACAGCCGGTCGATCACCAGCGAGGCGACGCCGACCTGCGCGCCGTGCAGGTTGAGGGCACGGCCGTCGCGCAGCCTCGTCATGTCCCAGTAGTGCGACAGCAGGTGCTCGGCGCCGGAGGCTGGGCTCGAGGTCCCGGTCACCGCCATCGCGATGCCGGAGACGAGGAGCAGCCGGAAGAGCTCGACGACGGCCTCCGGCTCGCCCGCCGCGAGGCCCGGGAAGATCTCGAGCCCGCGCTCGAAGGGCTCCGTCAGGAGCCGGTCGGGCAGGGGGCAGTGGTACTCGCCGCGGACCAGGGACGCGATCAGCCAGTCGCAGCCGCAGTAGGGCTTGGAGACGAGGTCGCCGAGGCCCGCGAGGCTCAGCTCGCGCGGCGCCGCCGCCAGCACCCTCGGGTCCCCGAGCACCGCCACCGGCGGTGTGGCCTCCCCGGTGGTCTTGAGCCCGCGCTCGAGGAGCGCCACGATCCCCGAGGTGTAGCCGTTCATCGAGGCCGCCGTCGCGAGCACGACGTAAGGTCGGCTGCGGCGGTGGGCCAGCTCCTTGACGAGGTCGTTGACGGTGCCGCTGCCGACGGCGAGGTAGGCGTCGAAGGCGTCCGGGTAGCCGGCCGCGAGCTCGTCCACGAGCTCGACCGAGGCGTGGACCGCGCCCCCCGGCCCGTCGCGGAGCAGGCAACGCTCGACGGCCCACGTCGGAGCGAGCGCCGCGCCCGCCTCGGCGCCCGCTGCCTCCCAGCTCCGGCGGTCGGCGACCAGCAGCACCCGACGCCCCGCGGCCCGCCGCGCCAGCACCTCGGGCAGCCGGCGCGCGGCCTCCGGTTCGATGACCACCTCGCGGGTCAGGACCCGGTGCTCCCGCCCGCAGCTGCAGCTCAGCTCTCGCCCGAGCACCCGATCGCCGAGGATGGCGCGGGCCTCCGTCGGAACTCCGTGCAGCGTCAGCCGGTCTCCAGCGCCTCGCACTGAGGCCAGGGTACTCCCGCGCGCTTCGATCTGTTCAGCGACGACCGACACGCAGTCGGATGGTGTCGCCCGCGATCTCGCGCCCGGTCACCTTCATCCCGGAGTCCGCGAGGTCGACCACCACGTACAGCGCCGGCGGCCTCTCCTCCGGGTGGTGCCCGATGCGAACCCGCAGCACCTCCGGCGAGCCGACCTCGATCTGGCTCGGCCGGTAGAAGCTCTCGATCCCGCGCACGCGGACCCAGATGCGCGGCGGGTCGGCGAGCGGCACGATGCCGACGGCGGCGTCGCTGAAGCTGCCGTTCCCCCGGATGAGCACGCTCGTGATCCCAACCTGCACGGACGCCGAGACCTCGACGACCCGGGTCGCGGGCGCGGCCGGCCGCTGTGGCTCCGGTGCCGCGGCCGTGGGCCTGGGCAGCGCCGTCGGCTGCGGCGGCAGTGCCTCGGGGGGCGACGCCTCGGAGACGAAGATCTTGGTCGGCGGCTCCTGCGGCTCCTGCGCCGCGGGCTCGGCGACCCCTGTCGCCACCACGACCGGCTCGGGCGCGGTTGGCGCGGCGGGCGCAGGGTGTGCCACCCCCCCCTCGGGTTCGCGGCTGCGAAACCACAGCGACCACACCAGGACCGCAACCGCCACCACGGCGAGGGCGGCTGCGACCATCAGGCCGAGGCGCAGGTCCCGCGGCGCCGGATCCGCGGACGGCCGGGGACGTGCGGCGGCCTCCCGAATCGACTCCCAGGGAGCGGCGGACGGCGGCTCCGGCCCCGCCTCGCGGTCGTCCACGACGAGATCGATCTCGAAGCCTCCGGGCGGCACCGCACCCGGCTGCGACTGCTGCGGCGCTCGCAGGTCGTCTGCGAAGGGCAGCGCGCCGCCCTCGCGCTCCCCCGAGACGCTCGCCCGCAGCCAGTCGGGCAGGATCTCGTCGAGTCCCGGCGCCGGCGCCGCAGGGGCGGCGGCGTCGCGCTCCGGCGGTGCGGCGGCCAGATCCTCCCCCGGCTCGTCGGGGGCTCCTTCGAGGGCGTCGGTTGGAATCTCCGCGGGACCGCTCGCGCCCGGTCCGGGGTCGAAGGGATCGCCGCCGGTCGCGATGTGGAAGTCCACCAGCTCCCTGATCACCGCCCGGCTCTGCGAACCGACGTGGACGAAGCGCAGCGCCATGCCCGGGATGAGCTCCGGGTTCGCCTCGGGGTCGATCGTCCACGCAACCGTCGCCGTGCCTTCGGCGAGAACGAACTCGCCCGGAAGCATGAATCGGAACCGCACCGGGGTGTGCCGGGGGAGCGGCCGCTCGGAGCGCGCGAAGAAGCCGCGGTCGCCGAGGTACGGCGCCATCTCCTCGCGAAACCGCCGCAGCGACCCGAACTCGAGGTCGACGGTCGCCAGGCCGTCGGCGGCGCCCGGCGGCGGTTCGGCGGCGAAGGGATCGAAGTCGTCGCGCATCAGAGGCACTCTGGCCGTGTTCGACAGCCTCATCAACCTTAGCAGACCCGCCCCTCGGCGGGGCGCGGCGGCGAGCCCGTGCCGGCCCGTCCGCGGCCTCCCCGGCCGTTCCGGTGCTTCCGCGGTGGTATCGTTCTCCTCCGATGCAACGCGCCGTGCTCGTCGCCCTCCTCACCGCCCTCGCCCTGCCGGCCGCCTCCGCCGGCTCCGACCCACCGCTGCGGGAGGTCAGCGTGTACGACGGGCTCGTCTCGCTCGGGATCCCCGAGAGCTGGAACGAGATCCCACCCGAGGTTCTCGAGTTCTACAGCCTCCGATCGGCCGAGGCGAGCGGCGGCCGGACGGCCGAGATCTACCAGCACGGCTTTCGCCTCGGCGAGCCCGAGGCGGACTTCGCGCCGCCCCAGATCCTGATCCAGATCCGCGAGAGCGGGCGCATCCCCTACGGCAGCCTGCTCCACCTGCCCCCGGTCGACACCCTGCGCGAGCGGAGCTCGTCCAGGATGAGCGCCCTCCAGGGGCCCCTCCTCGCGGGCGCGGTCCTCAACCGGGTCTCCTTCGACCGCGAGCGCTTCACGCTGCGGGTCGACAGCACTCTCGACCTCGCGCTCGAGGGCAAGGTCCTCGTCAGCTCGACCTCGTTCCTCACCGAGCGGGGCACCTTCACCCTCCACTTGTACTCCCTGCTGGAGCAGAACACCCGGCTGCGGCCCGTCTACGACCGCGTCGTCGCGAGCGTGCGCCTCGACGACGCCCTCCGCTACCGGCCCCGGCTCGCCGACCGCCTGCCCCGCGGTGCGGCGCTGGCCGCCTACACCGTGGCTGTGGTCCTCGCCGTGGCGATCTTCGTCGTGCGGCTCGCGCGCCGCCGCCGCCAGCCCTCGTGACCGTCACCATCGACCTCGAGGCGCGGCGCATCCACGCCGGGGTCGGCGACCTCCTCGGCGACCCTGCGCAGCGCTCGATCGGCCTCAACGGCAGCGGCCTGACGCGGCTCTGGATCGGCTCCGAGCTTCACCGCCGGCTGCAGCGCGAGCTCGAGGCCAGCGAGCCCGGCTACTCGAGCGAGGTGCCGGCCTCGCTCGAGCTCGCGATCGACGGCTGGTCGGTCGAGATCTCCGGCCGCGCCGACGGCGCGGTGCTCGAAGACGGCGCCGTCGTCCGGGTCGACGAGATCAAGAGCCTGCACTTCGCGGTCGACCTCCACAACCTCTACGCGCACGAGCGGCTCGAGCGCTTCCGGCGCCAGGCCGCCCTCTACGCCCTGATGCTGTCGCCGCCGCAGCGACCGGCGGCGGCGCGGCTGATCCTGGTCGACATCGTTTCCCACGAGGAGCGGGACGAGGAGGTCGCGTGGTCGCCCGAGTCGGTGCTCGCCTGGCTGCGGCCTCAGCTGCACCGCCTCGTCGGCGCCGAGCGTCGGCGCAGCGAGCGCCTCCACGCGCTGCGCGCGGCCGCGGCGCAGCTGCCCTTTCCCCATCCGCGGTTGCGTCCGGTCCAGGAGGAGATCGGCGAGGCCGTGGCCTCCGCGGTCGAGGCCAGCCGGCACCTGCTGCTGCGCGCGCCGACCGGCTGCGGCAAGACCGCCGCGGTGCTGCACCCCGCCGTCCGCGCGGCTCTCGGCCGCGGGCAGCGCGTCTTCTTCCTGACCGCCAAGACCCTGCAGCAGCGGCTCGCGGTCGAGACCGCGGTCGCGATGCAGGAAGGGCTCTTCCGCAGCCTGCAGCTGCGGGCGAAGTCCAAGATGTGCGCCAACACCGAGATCATCTGCCACGAGGAGTTCTGCCCCTACGCCCGGGACTACGGTCAGAAGCTCGTGCGCAGCGGCCTGCTGCAGAACCTGCTCGACGGGAACGCACACCACGACCCGGATCGAATCTTCGAAGCGGCGCGCGAGCACGCGGTCTGCCCCTTCGAGCTCAGCCTCGATCTCCTGCCGGAGGTCGACGTGGTGGTGTGCGACTACAACTACGTCTTCGACCCGACGATCGGCCTCGGGGCGCTCGTCAACAACGAGGCCCTTCGCGACGCGGTCCTGATCATCGACGAGGCGCACAACCTTGTCGACCGCAGCCGGGAGTACTACTCGCCGGCCCTCACATCCGCGCTCGTCGAGCGCGCGCTCCACTTCCTCGAGGGCAGGTCCGACCCGGTCTTCGCCGAGCTGCGGGTGCTGGTCGGGGAGCTGGCCGGCGTGATCCACGAGCGGGTCGCGGAGAGCCTCGGCGACGAGCGCCACGACGAGGGCCCGGCCGCTCTCGACCACGACGCGATCTCCGATCTCCGGATCGCCTTCGACGGCGCCATCCTCGGCTACTTCCTCGTCAAGCGCGAACGCCAGATGTGGCTCGCGGACGACCCGGTGCTCGACGTCTTCTTCGCCCTCACCCGTTTCCACCGCGTGCTCGCGCTCGGCGGCGACGAGTTCGTCCACATCGCGCTCCGCAACGGGCCCGAGGGCGACTCGCTCAAGATCTTCTGCCGCGACGCCTCCCGCTTCGTCGGCCGGGTCCTCGACGACAGCGCGGCCGCGATCGCGATGTCGGCGACCCTCGAGCCCTTCGAGTTCTACCGCGACCTGCTGGGCTTCGACGGTCACCGCACGGACGAGCTCCACCTCCCATCCCCGTTCCCGCCCGAGAACCGCCTGGTGCTCGCGATCGGCGACGTCGACACGACCTACCGCCATCGCGCGGCCCACTACGACCGGATCGCGTCCTGGATAGGCCGCCTCGCGCAACCGGAGGGCAACGTGCTCGCCCTGTTTCCGAGCTACGCCTTTCTCGACGCCGTCCACGACCGCCTCCCCGCCGTCGCGCACACGGTCGTCGCGCAGCGGCCCGCGACCAGCGACGGCGATCAGCGCCGGATCCTCGACGCGCTTGCCCGCGGCGAGCCCCACCTCGTGCTCGCCGTCCTCGGCGGGGTCTTCGCCGAGGGCGTCGACTACCCGGGCGACATGCTGTCCCAGGTGATCGTGGTGTCGCCGGGGCTGCCGCAGTACAACCTCGAGCGGGAGCTCCTCAAGGCCTACTACCAGGAGTGCTACGAGCACGGCTTCGCCTACGCCTACCTGATTCCCGGCCTCACCCGTGTCGTCCAGGCCGCCGGCCGCCTGCTGCGCTCGGCGGAGGACCGCGGCGTGATCGTGCTCATGGGCCGGCGCTTCCTCGAGCCGCGCTACGCCCGCCTCCTGCCCGCCGAGTGGACTGCGGGCGACCCCGCGAACCTCGTCCACGACGACCCCGAGGCCGCGGTCCGCGAATTCTTCGCGGACCGCGACAATTCCCAATTTTGAATTTTCAATTTTGAATGAAGACCCTGTTCACCTGTGCTGAGCCGGTGTCCGACATTCAAAATTCACAATTCAAAATTCACAATCATCTCGCCATCGCGGCCTCGACCTCGGCCGCCGCCTTCGGGATCGGCGGTCCCAGCACCCGGTGGCCGCTCGCGGTGATCAGCACGTTGTCCTCGATGCGGATCCCGCCGAAGCCCTGATAGGTCGCGACCCGGTCGTAGGCGATGAACTCGCGGTGGAGGCCGTCCGTCCGCCAGCGTTCGATCAGCGCCGGGATGAAGTAGATCCCGGGCTCGACGGTGATCACGAAGCCGGGCTCGAGGCGGCGCGCCAACCGCAGGTAGGCGAGCCCGAACTGGCTCGAGCGCTCCTCGCCCGGCGGGTAGCCGACGATGTCGCCGAGGTCCTCCATGTCGTGCGGGTCGAGCCCGAGCATGTGGCCGATCCCGTGCGGGAAGAACAGCGCGTGCGCGCCCGCTGCCACCGCGTCGTCGACCGCGCCCGCCATCAGGCCGAGCTCGCGCAGACCCGAGGCGACGGTGCGCGCGGCGAGCAGGTGGAGATCGCGGTTGGTGACGCCGGGGCCGGCGGCGGCGATGACCGCCTCGTTCGCGGCCAGGGCCACCTCGTAGATGTCGCGTTGCCGGGTTGTGAAACGCCCCGAAACCGGCATCGTGCGGGTGATGTCCGAGGAGTAGAAGTGCGGCGACTCGGCGCCGCTGTCGACCAGCAGCAGGTCCCCCTCGGCCAGGCGCCCGTTTTGGAAGGGGTTGTGGAGAACCTCGCCCCGCACCGTGACGATCGGGTTGAAGGCCTGCTGGCGGCCCGCGGCGAGGGCCTCGGCCTGGTGCAGCGCGGCGATCTCGGCCTCGCTCCTGCCCGGGGCCGCCGCCCGCATCGTCGCCCGGTACATCCGCGCCGTCACCTCCAGGGCATCCTCGATCTCGGCCACCTCCTCGGGTCCCTTCAGCGAGCGCTGGGCCGCCACCGCGCGCACCAGCTCGACCGAGGTCTGCGCGGCGACCTCCCGCGGGTCGATGCCGAGCAGCCGGGAGAGGACGAAGCGGCGCTGCGCGCGGTAGGGCGGCAGGAAGTGGATGGGCACACCGGCGTCGCCGAGGGCCCCCAGCCGCTCGGCGAGAGTGCCGATGTCGGCGTGGCCGTCGATGCCCGCGGCGGCCGCGAGGTCGCCGAGCGAGGGCTGCGGGCCGTGCCAGATCAGGTCGTCCCGGTGCCCGGGGGGACCGAACAGGGTCGCGCCGCCGTCGGGCTCGAGGAGCAGCGCCAGGCCCGCGTGGTTGACCCCGGCGAAGTACAGGAAGTGCGAGTCCTGGCGGAAAGGGTAGACGGCGTCGGCGTAGTTCCGCGGCGCCTCGTCGTTGCCCATGATCAGGATCGCGCCCTCCGGGACCGCCCGGCGCAGAGCGGCTCGTCGCGCCACGTGGATGCTGGCCTCCATGACGACCTCCTTGAACGGAACGATTATGCCCGAACCCGGACCGGGCTCCCAGGTCCTCCACCCCGCGGGCCGGCTGGCATGCAGCGCCGGCGTCGCGGTCATCCTCAGCGCCGGGAGGGGGCCATTCCGAATTCCGAACTCCGAATTCCGAACTCTCGCGGTCCGCCCCCCGATCGGAATCTGTCGCAGTCCCGCCTTGTTGCCACCGCCGTGGGGCGTCTGCACCGCGCCGCCGCCTTGATCGCCGCCATCGGAGCTCTCATGACCCACGCCGACGAGCCCGCTGCGCCCGCGAGAACGAACCGTCTCGCTCGGGCGTCGAGCCCTTACCTGCTGCAGCACGCGTCCAACCCGGTGGACTGGTTCCCCTGGGGCGAGGAGGCCTTCCAGAAGGCGGCGGCAGAGGACAAGCCGATCTTCCTCTCCATCGGCTACGCCACCTGCCACTGGTGCCACGTGATGGCCCACGAGAGCTTCGAGGACCCGGAGGTGGCGGCGCTCATGAACGGGGCCTTCGTCAACATCAAGGTCGACCGCGAGGAAAGGCCCGACATCGACCAGATCTACATGACCGTCTGCCAGATGATGACCGGCAGCGGCGGCTGGCCGCTGACCGTCATCATGACACCCGAGCGCGAGCCCTTCTACGCCGCCACCTACCTTCCCCGCGACAGCCGCTTCGGCCGGGTGGGGATGACGGACCTCGTGCCGCAGGTGCAGAAGCTGTGGCTGACGGACCGCGGCCGCATCGCGTCCAGCGCCCGCAGCGTCGTCGCCGCCCTCGAGGCCGCAGCAGCCCGCCGCTCGCCGGGGACCCTCGGCGCGGGAGCCGTCGACGAGGCCTTCAGGCAGCTGGCCGGGCGATACGACGCGGTCCGCGGCGGCTTCGGCACGGCGCCGAAGTTCCCGTCGCCCCACAACCTCGTCTTCCTGACCCGGTACTGGCGGCAGACCGGCAACCGCCTCGCCATCGACATGGTCGAGCACACTCTCGAGCGCATGCGCCTCGGAGGCGTCTACGACCAGGTCGGATTCGGCTGGCACCGCTACGCCACCGACGCGGAGTGGCTCCTGCCCCACTTCGAGAAGATGCTCTACGACCAGGCGACGATGACCCTCGCCGCCACCGAGGCCTGGCACGCGACCCGCAACCCGGTCCTCGAACGCATCGTCCGCGAGACCGTCGCCTACGTCCTGCGCGGCATGAGCTCGCCCGAAGGCGGCTTCGAATCCGCCGAGGATGCCGACAGCAGCGGCGAGGAGGGCCTCTTCTACCTGTGGACGCTCGCCGAGGTGACGGAGGTCGTCGGCGACGACGACGCAGCCTTTGCCGCCGCGGTGTGGAACCTCGAGGCGGGCGGCAACTACACCGACGAGGCCCGGCGGGTGCGCACCGGCCGCAACATCCCCCATCTCGCGGAGCCGCACGCCGCCGTGGCCCGCCGCCTCGGCATGGGTGGCGACGCCTTCGAACGGCGGCTCGAAGCGGTTCGCGGCCGGCTTTTCACCGCCCGCGAGGCCCGGGTGCACCCGCTCAAGGACGACAAGGTGCTGTGCGACTGGAACGGCCTCATGGCAGCCGCGCTCGCCTTCGCGGGGCGCGTCTTCGACGAGCCTGCGTGGATCGAGGCCGCCGAGTCGGCGACCGCCTTCATCCACCTCCGCATGCGCACCGTGGACGGCCGCCTGCTCCACCGCTCCCGCGCCGGCAGCGCCGGGATCCCGGGCTTCCTCGACGACTACGTCTTCCTGACGGCCGCTCACCTCGAGCTCTACGACGCCACCTTCGATCCGCGCCACCTGCGCCACGCGGTCGCTCTCCAGCGCCAGACGGTCGATCTCTTCCACGACCCGGAGCACGGCGGCTTCTTCTTCTCGGCCATCGACAACGAGCGGCTCCCGGTGCGCCAGAAGGAGGTCTACGACGGGGCGATGCCCTCCGGCAACTCGATGGCGGCCGACAACCTGGTGCGCCTGGCGAGGCTGCTCGGGGACCGGTCCTTCAGCGCGCTGGCGGACGGCCTGTTCAGCGCCTTCGGCGGCGAAGCCTCGCGGCAGCCGGCGGCCCACAGCCAGCTCATGGCGGCGCTGCTGCGCGCGTCCTCGCCCTCGATCGAGATCGTGCTCGCCGGCGAGCCGGAGGGCGACGACACCCGTGCGCTGCTCGACGTGGTGCGCGGGAGCGCGCCGCCGCAGGCCGCGGTGCTCGTCGTTCCCCCCGGCCCCGCGGGGGACCCGATCCGCGAGCTGGTCCACTTCGCCGCAGGCTATCGACCGCTCGACGGCAAAGCGGCCGCCTACGTCTGCCGCGACTTCAGCTGCCAGCGCCCCACCACCGATCCCGGCGAGCTCGCCGAGCTCCTCGGAGCGACGGGCGAGGGGAATTCCAAAGCACCCTGACAGGTCAAGAGATTTCGGATTTCGGATTTCGGATTTCGGATTTTCCCTCAGCCGCCCGCTTCCTGGGATCGCAGCAACCTCTCGCACCATGGCCTGTTCGAACCGTCCGCGGTCCTCGGTCGAACGTGCCTGGTTGTAGGGGGTGGGGGGATGGAAATTCGAAATTCGAAATTCGAAATGGGCGGGCGGATGGGAGGCGCTACTATGTCCGGCGATGATCGAGACCCCGCTGCGCCGCCGCGTCGATCTCACCCTCGGCTGGGACTTCGTACGGCGGCGCGTGGGGCGGCGCTGGCTCGCCGGTCGCCCCACCGAGCTCGACGAGCGGGTCGAGCTGCCGCACTGCTGGAACGCGCACGACACCTTCGAGATCGGGCGACGGAGCTACGCCGGCCGCGGCGCCTACCGCCGCCGCATCGAGCTGCCGCCGTCGCCTGACGACGGCCGGTGGCGGCTGCGCAGCGGCGGCTTCTACGGGCCGACCGAGCTCTGGCTCGACGGCCGGCTCCTCGCCCGCGTGGACGCCCAGTACCTCGGCTTCGACGTCGAGCTGCCGCCGGAGCTCGAGCCCGGCGAGCACCTCCTCGCCCTCCGCCTCGACAACCGCCCCCACCGCAACGTGCTGCCCGGCCGCAAGGTCGTGGACTTCATCCTCCACGGCGGCCTCGCGGCCGAGGTCTGGCTGGAGCGGGTGCCGCTCCCGGCCCTCGACCTCGAGCGCCTCGCCGTGACGGGCCGGCGGCTGCCTGACGGCGGCGAGGTCCTGCGCCTGGACTCCGGCCTCGCAGGAGACGGAGGAGCACCCGGGCAGGTGCTGGTCACCTGGACACTCCGCGACGGAGGCGGCGCCGTCGTCGGCATGGCCGGACCCCTCCCGGCCGGGGCCGCCGCCGAGATCGTGGTTCCCCGCCCGGAGTGCTGGTCGCCGGCCTCGCCCAGCCTCTACCGGGCGGAGCTGCGGCTCGAGCGCGACGGCGCGACGGTCGACGAGGCGCGGGTCCGCTTCGGCATCACCCGCGCCGAGTTCCGGCCCGACGAGGGCTTCTTCCTCGACGGCCGGCGGACCGAGCTCCGGGGCGCGAACCGCCACGCCGAGATCCCCGGCCTCGGCTCGGCGCTCCCCGACGAGCTGCACCACCGGGACGCCCGCATCCTCAAGGACCTCGGCTGCAACTTCGTGCGCCTGTCCCACTACCCGCAGAGCCCGGCCTTCCTGGACGCCTGCGACGAGCTGGGGATCCTGGTCTACGCCGAGCTCGCGACCTGGAAGGTGATGCGCTCCTCGGCCCGATTCCAGCGCGCAGCGCAGCGCCAGCTCCGGTCGATGGTCCTCCGCGACCGCCACCACCCCAGCGTCATCCTCTGGGGCATCGGCAACGAGACCCGCGCCCGCGCGCCCTTCCTGGCCCTCAGCGCCCTCGCGCGCGAGCTCGACCCCTCGCGGCCCGTCACCTACGCCGAGAACCACCTCTACCGCGCCCGCCGCTACCGCACCCTGGGCATCCCGGACGTCTGGTCCGTCAACTACGAGCTCCACGAGCTCGAGGCGGCGCGCGACGCGAGCCGCCTCCGCGCGGTCATCCTCACCGAGTGCTGCAAGCACTTCACCGGTGTCCGCGGCGACGACCACGAGGAGCTCGCCCAGGTCGCCGCGGTCGAGAGCGACTGGGAGGCGATGACCGGCCGCCCTTTCCTCGCCGGCCACGCCGTGTGGAGCTTCAGCGACTACGCCACCGAGTACCGGCGCCGCTTCCGCGGCCTCTCCGGCCTCGTCGACGCCTGGCGGCGGCCGAAGATGGCGGCCGAGCTCTTCCGCGCGCGCTACGCCGAGGCGCCCTTCGTGTCGCTCGTCGTCACCGCGCCCGGACCGCCGGCGCCCGCGACCCGCTTCCGGAAGGAGGTCCCGCTGGGCGGCGGGCCGGCCGACCGCGGCCGCGAGCTCCACGTCTTCACCAACTGCGAGACCGTGCGCCTGGCCCGCGGCGGCGCCATGGTCGCCCTCCTCGAGGGCGCCATCCACTACGTGCTGCCGGTCGGCGCCGACTTCGGCGAGGTCATCGCCACCGGCTCCGCCCGGGGCCGGATCGCGCAGGGCAGCATCCGCCCGCACGGGCCCGCGCAGCGGATCGCGCTGACCATCCCGGAGGGCCAGGCGGCGCCCGGCCGCACCGTCGAGCTCGACCTCACCGTCCTCGACGCGGCGGGCCTCCGTGTTGCCGACTGGAGAGGCCAGGTCCGGCTCGCGGTCGAGGGCCGCGCCCGGCTCCGCACCCCCGGGCCCCGCAGCCTGGTCGAGGTGGCGCGCGGCGAAGGGCGCGGCTACCTCACGATCGGGCGCAGAGCCTGCGAGGTCATGGTGACCGCCCATGTCGACGGCCTCGCGCCCGGCTCGGCGTCCCTCCACTTCGACGAGTCGGGGGCGCTGCGGGCCCCGGCTCGGCCGTCCCGGTAGCTCGACGCGGCACCCGATCCTGGGCGGACTCGCACCCGGAGACCGGGACCTCGCGAAGCGCGAGCTCCGCCGGCCCCCCGGGGTCGAGATCGACGTCGTCGGCGCGCGCGGTGGCCATCGCGAGGACGATCAGCCGGGCGCCCGCCGCGGCACGGAGTCGCCGGCGCTGGATCCATCGCCAGGCGTATGAGATCCTCGTGCCCATGAAAGGCACGGCAGGCATCGCGGCACGGCGCGTGCTCACGGCCCTGACCCTCGCGATCGCGCTGTCCCAGGGCGCGCACGCTTCGGACGACGGCCTGCGCGAGCTCGGGCGGCACGGCGTGCTCGCCGAGGGCCCGGAGCTGACCGTCGCGCTCGGGTTCCGGCAGGCTCCTGGCGGTCGAGCTCACGGCCGCCCCGCGCGGAGGCGTGGTCACGGTCACGCGCCCGGACATCCAGGCGATCACGCCGGACGGGCGTCGTCTCGCGCTGGCGAGCCAGGAGGAGTTCCGCGCCAGCTACGGCGAGGTGCGGATCCGCGTCGATCGCGCGCTCGATTTCCTGCCCGTTCTCGCGCGCTACGACGAGAGCCGGATGCCCTGCGACCGCTGGTTCCTCGTCGACCCGTTCTCCGGCTTCGCGGTCGACGAGCTGGGCGTCAACACCTTCCAGGTGTGCTCGGGCCCGCTCGCCTTCCGCGTCGCCGGCGGGGTCCAGCCCGGGCGCTGGCGACTCGTCATCGAGCTCGCGGAGAGCCGGGTCGACATCCCCTTCGAGGTCGAAGC
>JALOKS010000263.1 GCA_025456385.1 Thermoanaerobaculales bacterium
GGTCGGCGGCACCCCGTCGAGGCGCAGCCGCAGCTCCTTGCCGATCGTCAGCACCTGCCCGAGCTCGATCTCGGTCGTCAGGTTCGGGGTCAGGCGGCGGCCGTCGAGGCGGGTGCCGTTGCGGCTGGTGTCGCGCACGTAGCAGCGGCCGTCGGGCTCCTGGGAGATCACGCAGTGCCGGGACGAGACGGTCGGATCGCTGACGAGGAGCACCCCGGGAAGGCTCGGACGGGAGTCGGAGTGCCGCCCGATCTCGAGCCGGTCGAAGAACATGAAGACCGCATCCGCGCCGCTGCCCCCCTCGGCGACCAGCCATTTCGCAGGGTACTCGAGCATCTCCGGCGGGCGGTAGGTGGTGAGTGGCGGGGTCGCGCTCATTGCGAGCGCCCCGCCGCTCCGCTCGCGCGCACAGCGGCAGCGGCGCCCTTCGCGCCGGCACTTCGGACCTCTGCAGACACCCGCGCCACGGTCACTCCTCCGGCGACTTCCCCAGGCCGCAGCACGCGCAGCGCGGCGGGACGCCGTTGCTGCTCTTGAATCCGTCGCGGCCGGCATTCATTCCCTGTCGCCGCGAACCGGGTGGCGAGGTGCTCGAGCTTGGGGCGTGCTGCGAACGACGCCGGGGATCCTGCGAGTCCTGGTCGCCTATACTCGGGCCCGGAGGGCCACGGCGCGATGCGGGTGCTGCTGATCTCGGCCAACACCGAGCGCATCAACATGCCGGCGCCGCCGCTCGGAGCGGCGATGGTGGCGGCGGCGACCCGCAGCCGCGGCCACGAGGTCGAGCTCGTCGATCTCCTGGGTGCGGCGGACCCCGCGGCCGCGGGCCGGGCGGCCGTCGCGGCCTTCGCGCCCGATGTGGTCGGCATCTCGATCCGCAACATCGACGATCAGGACATGGCCGAGCCCATCTTCCTCCTCGACCGCGCGGCGGTGGTCGTGCGCGCCTGCCGCGAGGCCGGACCGGCGCCGCTGGTGCTCGGCGGCGCGGGCTACAGCATCTTCCCGGCGCCGGCGCTCGCCTACCTCGAGGCCGACTACGGCGTCGCAGGCGAGGGCGAGCACGCCTTCCCGGCGCTCCTCGAAGCACTGGCGGCGGGCGGCGACCCGGCGGCGGTGCCGGGCGTGCTGGTGCGCGGCCGCGGCGATGACGGCCGGCGGCTGCCGCCGGCCGCGCTCGACGAGCTGCCGTCGCCCTACCCGGACCTCGAGCGCTGCCTCGACCTCCGCGACCCCGAGCTCTGGGTGCCGGTGCAGACCCGCCGCGGCTGCCCCCTCGACTGCAGCTACTGCTCGACGCCGGCGATCGAAGGGCGAAGCCTGCGCACGCGCTCGCCCGAGCGGGTCGCCGACGACCTCGCGCGCCTCGCCGACGCCGGGGCCGAGCGCTTCCAGTTCGTCGACAACACCTTCAACCTGCCGCCGTCCTACGCCGTCGCCCTGTGCCGCGCGATCGCCGCCCGCGGCCGGCGGCTGGCCTGGCGCGCCATCGTCTACCCTTTCCAGGTGTCGGACGAGCTCGTCGAGGCCATGGCCGAGGCGGGCTGCCGCGAGGTCTCGATCGGCTCCGAGAGCTGCTGCGACCCGATTCTCACCTCCCTCAACAAGCGCTTTTCGACCGCCGATGTGCGGGAGGTGGTGCGGCGTTTCGCGGCGGCGGGCATCACCCGTTTCGGATTCCTGATGCTCGGCGTCCCGGGCGAGACCCGCGAGTCGGTGGCGGAGAGCCTCGAGGTCGCCGACTCACTCGGCCTCTCCGTCCTCAAGATCACCCTCGGGGTGCGGATCTACCCGCACACGCCGCTCGCCCGCCAGGCGGTCGCCGAGGGGGTGGTCGCGGCCGACGACGACCTCCTCCAGCCGCGCTTCTACATGGCTCGCGAGGTCGAGGGCTGGGTGGAGGAGGCGGTGCGGGCCCGCAGCTGGGCGACCACGGTGTGGCTGTGAGCCGGCCCCGGACGGGGCGCGGCGGCTGGGAAGGAGAGTGCAGCATGCTCATGAAGGATCGGATCGCGCTGGTGACCGGGGCGAGCCGCGGCATCGGCGCCGCGACCGCGCGCCTGCTCGGAGCGCAGGGGGCCGCGGTGGCGGTGAACTACCTTCGCAGCGAGACGGCCGCCGACGGCGTCGTCGACGCCATCACGGCATCCGCGTCAACGTCGTCGCCCCCGGCCTCACCCTCACCGACGCCACCGCCTTCCTGCCCCAGGCGGCGAAGGACGCCTCGGCGCGCATGACCCCGCTCGGCCGCAACGCCCAGGCCGAGGACATCGCGGGAGCGATCCTTGCGATGGCGGCCGCCGGCACCACCGGCTTCGTCAGCGGCGCCTACCTGCCGGTCAGCGGCGGCAATCTGATGCTGTGAGGGGAGGCGCGCGTTGAAGGGTGCTCGCAAGGTGAGGATGCGGATCGTCGAAAGGTCGGACTTTCGATCGTTCGAACGTTTCAACGTCTGAACGTCCCGGCCGCCTGCGTTCCGGACAAGGCTCTGCGCCGACGTCCCGTCCGTCAAAATTCAAAATTCAAAATTCAAAATTCAAGACTTGACACGCGACCCTCACTGACATACTGTATTACATCAGTGGTACACCGAGGCGTCCTCCCATGAGCATCGTGCTCGACATCGACCCGGCGGCCGCGGCGCCGATCTGGCGTCAGATCGAGGACGGCGTGCGCCGCCTCGTCGCCTCGGGCAGCCTGCCGCCGGGTGCGGCGGTGCCGTCGGTGCGCGAGCTCGCGAGGTCGCTCCGCGTCAACCCGGCGACCGTCTCCAAGGCCTACCAGCTGCTGAGCGACGCCGGTCTGCTGGTGGTGCGGCGCGGCGAGGGCACCTTCGTGGCCGAGCTCGAGTCGGGGGCGCGCGACGCCGAGCGGGCGCGGCTGCTGGCCGAGGGCGCCGCCCGGCTGGTTGCGGTGGCGCGGTCCATGGGGGCGACGAAGGCCGAGACCAACCGGGCCGTGGACGCGGCCTGGCGCGAGTTCACCGAGGGCGGTGAAGGGACCAAGGATGCACGCTGAAGCCATCGTTCGACTGCAGGACCTGACGGTGCGCTACGGGCGCTTCACGGCCGTGGACCGCCTGTCGTTCGAGGTGCCGAAGGGCTGCGTCTACGCTCTCCTCGGCCGCAACGGCTCCGGCAAGTCCTCGGCGGTGCGCTGCCTGCTCGGTCAGCAGAAGCCCGCTGCCGGCGACGCCCGGGTTTTCGGCCTCGACAGCTGGCGCCGGCGGCGCCGCATCATGGAGCGCACCGCGGTGGTGCCGGAGACGCCGGACGTGCCGCCCGCCGCCACCGCGGAGACGCTACGACCTTTCATGCAGCGGGTGAGCCCGCAGTGGAGCCCGGCGGCGTACTTTTCGCGCCTCGACGGCTTCGGCGTGCCCCGCCGCACGCCCTTTGGGCGGCTTTCCAAAGGCCAGCAGCGCCAGCTCAGCCTCGCCCTGGCGCTTGCCGGCTCGCCGGAGCTGCTGGTCCTCGACGATCCCACCCTGGGCCTCGACGCGGTCGCCCGCCGCAGCCTCTACGAGGAGCTGGTGGGCGAGCTCGCCGACCGCGGCACCACCGTGCTCATGACCACCCACGACCTCGCCGGGGTCGAGGGTATCGTCGACCGGGTGGGGGTGCTCGCCGGCGGCTCGCTGCTGGTCGACGAGCCCCTCGAGGCCCTCAAGCTGCGCTGGTGCCGCATCCGCTGGCTGCCGTCCGGCGCCGTGCCGGAGGCGACGATCGGGCACGCGCTGCGCCACCTCGAGCCGCACGCCTACCGGCCGGGCGCCGACCACGCCGTCGTCCGTGGCTTCACCGCGGCCGGCCTCGACCGCTTTCGCGAGGAGGCGGGGCTCGAGGTGACGGGGGTCGATCGCTTGCCCCTGGAGGAGATCTTCATCGCCCTCTGCGGCGCCGACAACGGGGGAGGTGCGTCGTGAGCGGCGCGTTGGCCGTGTTCCTCCACGAGCTGCGGGCGCGGCGCCCGGTCCTGCTGGCGACCCTGGTCATGAGCGCCCTCATCCTGCTCGTGCCCCTGGCTCCGGGGCTCGGGGACCAGCCCCCGAGTGACGTCCGCGAGGTCGTGTCCGTGATCCTCATCGTCGTCTTCGGCTACGGGCTCGCCGTGGTCTACGGCGCCTCGGCCTTCGGCGGCGACCTCTCGGAGGGCCGCCTCGGCTTCTACTTCGCCCGCCCCATCCCAGGGCTTTCGGTGTGGGTGGGCCGCACGGCCGCGCTGTGGTGCGTGATCATGTG
>JALOKS010000264.1 GCA_025456385.1 Thermoanaerobaculales bacterium
AACCTCCGGCAGCACCTTCAGCGCCACCTCCCGCCCGAGCTTGGTGTCCGACGCGCGCCACACCTCCCCCATCCCGCCCTGCCCCAGCTTCGAGCTCACAGAATAATGTGCGATCTGGCTTCCAATCACGTCTGTTTCTCCACATCCCGTCGATCGCGGGGTGACGGCACGCCCCGGCTACCTGCTGCCGACTGCGGTGAGTCGTCGCAGTTCGTCGAACCAGTTGGTGACCAACCGCACCGAGGTCGGACGGTTTGTCTCCTCGCGCCCCGCGAACATCACGAAACGCTGGCCGTCGCCGCTCACCGTGTAGTCTGGAAATACGAAACCACCGACCGCGATGCCGTTGGTTCCGCCCAGGAACGGGCCCTCGAAGAGCTTTCGCGGCGTGCCAACCTCGAAGTTCGAGCCGCGACCGTTGACCTCGACCACCATGACGCCGTCATCGGTGCGATAGAAGAGCTCGCGGCCGTCGTCGGACCACCGTGCCAGTGCCCCGCCGCCGTCCGAGACCTGCCACTTGCCGCCGCCAGCCGGGAACGCGCGGACGTAGATCTCGAGCCGTCCCGACTCGTTCGAGTCGTAGGCGATCCAACGGCCGTCCGGGGAGAAGCTCGGGTTGAACTCGCCGAAGGTCGTCGCCTGAAAGGGCTCCAGTCGACGACTGTCGACGGAGGCGACGTGGATGTCCGAGTTGGCGGTCCAGACGGTGATCCACCTTCCATCCGGCGACCAGGACGTGGGGTAGAGCGCCGGCAGGTCGCCCGAATCCACGAGCGTCTCGGTCTCCCCCGAGCCGTCCGCCGCCTTGCGAAAGATGGCGTTGTTTCCGGTTCCGCGGTTCGAGCTGAAAGCGATGAACCGCCCGTCCGGCGACCAGATCTGATCCGCATCGTAGCCTTCGTCGAAGGTCAGGCGCGTCGCCACGTTGCGTCCCAGATCGTAGACCCAGATGTCCAGGTTGTTGCCGCGCAGCAGGGAGACCGAGAGCTTGCGGCCGTCCGGTGAGAGCTCAGGGTTGCCGTAGAGCCCCGGCTCCGACCACAGCGGTTCGGTCCGCCCGTTCCGATCGACCCACACGACGGGGAAGGGGTCGCCCTGCTGCGATTCAGATGCGTAGACGAGGACCCCGTTCTCGGCAACGTCGAACTGCGCGGCGCCTTGAACGACGGTGCTTTCGAGTCCCTCGAGCACGGGCATCTGCGAGCCCGTCGCCTCGAGGCGCCCGACGTCGAAAGGCAACGCGAAGAGGGTTCCCTCGTGGACGTACAGGATGTGCCCGGTCGCAACATAGCGGCCGTGGTAGCCGCCCCGGTGCACGATCGTGCGCTCGCCGCTCGCCACCGTCACGACCTCGAGGTTGGCACCCTCGAAGTTGTCCGCCCTCTCGTCGATCGATGTGAACAGGACCGCCTTGCCGCCGGGCAGCCACTGCGGCCAGCGGTGGCTGATGTTGCCGTCGCTCAGCGCGGTGAGCGGCTGGGGCTCGCCGCCGGCCGACGACACCCGGGACAGGCCGCCCCTGGGAGCCGCCGCGAAGACGATCGTCCCGTCCGGCCCCCAGGTGGCACCGCGGCTGAGGTCCACTTTGCACAGGGTGATCGGCGCACCGCCAGCGGTCGAGACCTTCTTCATCTCTGCGGGCGTCACGTACCCCAGCCACTCACCGTCCGGCGAAAAGAAGGGCTGATAGGGAGCCTCACCCGCCCCGCCAGAGGCAGCCGTCGACGGCTCGAAGCGGTCGAGCGGGCGCAGGTGGATCTCACCTCCCTCGTTCCCGGAACCGGTGACGAGGGCCAGAACCTCCCCATCGGGCGACAGCACCGCGCTCGCGCCGAAGCCGGTGAAGAGCCCGTTCTCACCGACCTGGATCACCGACCGCCGCAGCGGCTCGGGCTCGCTGCGGGCGCCGAGGAAAGTCGCGCCGAGGTACGCGCCGAGGACCAGAGCGCAGGCGGCTCCGGCAGCCGCGACCCAAGGCCAGCGCCGCGCGCCCGCCGCCGGTGCGACCGGGTCGGCCGCCGGGTTCTCGAGCCATTCCTGAAGAGCGACCCGCGCCTCGCCGATCGACTGCAGCCGCCGCGTCGGGTCCTTCTGCAGGCAGCGCTCCAGCAGCCGCCGGATGCGCCCCGGCACCCGCGCACCCAGCTCCTCGAGCTCCGGCTCCTTGTGCACCACCGCCCCGATCACGTCGGTCGCCGTCTCGCCGCTGAATAGACGCCGCCCGCTCAGCATCTCGTACAGAATGCAGCCGAAAGCCCACACGTCCGCCCGCCGGTCCACCGGCTTGCCCCGCGCCTGCTCCGGGCTCATGTACGCCGCCGTACCCAGCAGCACCCCCAGCCCCGTCATCGCCTGCGTCAGCGTCGGCGACAGCGACAGATCGTGCGTGCTCCGCTCGCCCGACATCGGGTCGCCGATCAGCGCCTTCGCAAGACCGAAGTCCAGCACCTTGACCTTCCCCTCCGGCGTCAGCTTCACGTTCGCCGGCTTCAGGTCGCGGTGCACCACCCCCTTCTCGTGCGCCGCCTCCACCGCCTCCGCGATCTCCTTCGCGATCCGCACCGCCTCCTCGACCCCAAGCGGCCCGCGCCCGATCCGCTCCGCCAGCGTCTCCCCCTCCACCAGCTCCATCACCAGAAAACGCTTGCCCCCGACCTCCTCCAGACCGTGGATGCCCGCGATGTTCGGGTGCGACAGCGAGGCCAGCACCCGCGCCTCGCGCTCGAACCGCGCCAGCCGCTCCGGATCCTGGGCGAAAACCTCCGGCAGCACCTTCAGCGCCACCTCCCGCCCGAGCTTGGTGTCCGACGCGCGCCACACCTCCCCCATCCCGCCCTGCCCCAGCTTCGAGCTCACCAGCGGGTTCCTCACTCTGGATCGAGGTTGCAACCCACACCGGCAGCGAAAAATTGCACGAGGGAAGGGCACCGGCGGCGGTCACCCTCGGAGTCGAGCGGTCGGGCTCAGCCGGTGGCGATCACGCCTTCCGCCGCCAGCTGCGCGATCTCCTCGGCCGTGTAGCCGAGCTCGACCAGGATCTCGGCGCTGTGCTCGCCGATCGCGGGCGGGTCGAAGCGCAGACCGAAGTCGTGCGGCGGCATCTCGAGCGGGATCCGCGGCAGCTTGGTCGTGACCCCGGCGGGCAGCCGGGTCTCGAGCAGGCCGAGGCCCTGGTTGAGCTGCGGGTCCTCGTAGAGGTCCTCGGGACGGGCGATCGGAGAGAAGGGGATCCCGGCGCGCTCGCAGCGCCTCACCACCTCGGCGCGCGGCAAGGCGCGGACCATCTCGGCGACCGCCGGCACCAGCCAGGCGCGCTCGCTGATGCGGTCGTTGTTGGTGGCGAGCCGAGGGTCGGCGAGCCAGTCCTGGCGTGCGAAGACCTCGCAGAAGCTCTGCCAGTGCTTGTCGCTGATGATGCCGATGAAGACCGGCTCGTCCTGGGTCTCGAAGACGCGGTAGATCGACCACGCGCTGACCCGCGCCGGCATCGGCGGCACCGGCTCGTCGGTGAGGGCGCCGTAGGCCATGTGCTGGCCCATGAAGAAGGCCGCGGTCTCGAACAGCGCCGACTTGACGTGCGTCCCCTCCCCGATCCGGGCCCGGGTGTAGAGAGCGGTGAGGATGCCGATCAGGCCGAACATGCCGCCGCCGATGTCGATGATCGAGGTCCCGGCGCGCATCGGCTTGCCCGGCTCGCCGGTCATGTAGGCGAGGCCGGACATCATCTGCACGACCTCGTCCATGGCGGTGCGGTGCTCGTAGGGGCCGCTCAGGAAGCCCTTGAGGCTGCAGTAAACGAGGTCGTCGCGGTGCTCCTTGAGCTGCTCGTATCCGTAGCCGAGCCGGTCCATGGTGCCGGGGCCGAAGTTCTCCACCAGGACGTCGGACCCGGCGACCAGCTCGAGGATGATCTTGCGTCCCGCCTCGGCCTTGAGGTCGACCGCGAGGCTGCGCTTGTTGCGGCTGTAGAAGGCGAAGTAGCCGCTGCCGAAGCCGCGCAGGCGGCGGGTCGCGTCGCCCTTCGGCGGCTCGATGTGGATGACGTCGGCGCCGAGGTCGCCGAGCAGCATGCCGGTGGTCGGCCCCATCACGTTGTGGGTGAAGTCGAGGACGCGGATGTCCGCGAGCGGCAGGCGGGTTGCGGTGCTCATGAGCTCTCCCGGAAACGGCGGCCGCTCAGCCGGTCGCCAGGCGGTAGGTCCCGTGCTTCGCGAGGTAGGCGACCAGGCCGCCCTCGCCGAGGATCTCGATCATCACCGGCGGCATCGGCGCGGCGCGGTGGGCGGTGCCCCGCGTCAGGTTGCGGACCGTGCCCGCCTCGAGGTCGATCTCGATCTCGTCGCCGCTCGCGGCCTCGAGGTCCGGCACCTCGAGCACCGGCAGGCCGATGTTGATCGCGTTGCGGAAGAAGATCCGCGCGAAGTAGCGCGCGACCACCGCCGACACCCCGGCGACCTTGAGCGCCACGGGCGCCTGCTCGCGCGACGAGCCGCAGCCGAAGTTGTCGCCGGCCACCAGCACGTCGCCCTTGACGAGCCGGCTCCGGAACTCCGGGTCGAGGTCCTCGAGGACGTGGTCGGCGAGGCTCTGCAGGTCGAGGGTCTTGGTGTACTTGCCGGCGATGATCCGGTCGGTGTCGATGTCGTTGCCGTAGACGTGCGCGCGGCCGCGGAAGGCGCTTTCCATGGCCCTACTCCCCCACCAGCTCGGCCGGGTCGACGATGCGGCCGGCGACGGCGGCTGCCGCGACCACCGTCGGCGACGCCAGGTAGATGTTCGCCTGCGGGTTGCCCATGCGCCCCTTGAAGTTGCGGTTCGCGGTCGAGAGCACGTTCTCGCCGTCGCCCGGGACTCCGTTATGCGTGCCCACGCAGGGCCCGCAGCCGCTCGGCAGGAAGGTGGCGCCGGCCTCGGTCAGGGTCGCGAGGGTCCCGTCGCGGGTGGCGTCGAGAAAGACCCTGCGCGATGCCGGCGCGATGACCAGCCGCACCCCGGGCGCGAGCTTGCGGCCGGCGAGGATGCGCGCGGCGGCGCGCAGGTCGCGCAGCCGGCCGTTGACGCAGGTGCCGATGAAGGCGTAGTGGATCGGCGTGCCGAGGAGCTCGTCGATCGCGACCGTGTCGTCCGGGATCGGCGGCCGGCTGATCTGCGGCCGCAGCGCCGAGCCGTCGATCGCGACCCGGCGCACGTAGGCGGCGCCGGCGTCGGGACGGATCGCGTCGGCGTCGTAGGGGTAGGGCAGCTCGAGGCCCTCGGGGTGCAGGAGCACGACCTTCGCCCCCATCTCGATGCCGAGGTTGGCGATCGTCATCCGCTCGTCGAGGCTCAAGGGCCGGATCGCCGCGCCGCAGATCTCCACCGCCTGGTAGGTCGCGCCCGCGATTCCCAGGGTGCCGACCATCGCCAGGGCGAGGTCCTTGGCCTCGACGCCGGGATTGAGGCGGCCGGTGATCTCCATGCGGATGGTCGGCGGCACCTTGAGCCAGGTCTTGCCGGTCAGCATGATCGCCGCGAGGTCGGTCGACCCGACGCCGGTCGCGAAGGCGCCGAGGGCGCCGTAGGTGCAGGTGTGGGAGTCGGCGCCGAAGAAGGTCTCTCCCGGCCGTACCCGGTCGTCCTCGACCATCAGCTGGTGGCAGATGCCGGTGCCGACGTCGTACAGGGTGCTGCCGGTGTCGCGCGCGAACTCGCGGATCAGGTCGTGGAGGCGGGCGATGCGCTCGTTGGGGGCCGGCGCGGCGTGGTCGATCACCAGCGCGGTGCGCGCCGGGTTCCACGGCTTCGTGCCGCCCATCTCGCGGAAGGCCTTGATGGCGAGCGGCGCCGTGGTGTCGGTGAGCATCGCGGCGTCGACGTCGACGATCGCGAGGTCGCCGGCCTTCAGGGTTTTCCCGGCGTGCCGGGAGAGGATCTTCTCGGTCACGGTCTGAGCTGCCATCACAGCACCACCTTGAGGCTGTCGCTCTCGAGCACGCGGTGCATGCGGCCCGGGAAGCGGGTTTCGAAGTAGGACTCCATCGCGCGCGACACCGCCGCCACCTTGCGCACGTCGATGCCGGTCGGGGCCCCCATCTGCGCCAGCATCGCAGCCAGGTCCTCGGTGGCGATGTTGCCGGTCGCGCCCTTGATGAAGGGGCAGCCGCCCATGCCGCCGAAGGCGGTGTCGAAGATCGTGACGCCGACGTCGATGGCGGCGAGGGCGTTGGCGAGCCCCTTGCCCTCGGTGTCGTGGAGGTGGAGGATCACCGGCCGCTCACCCGCGAGCTCGACGACCGGAGCCATCAGCTCCTGGATCGTCCGCGGGTCGGCCATGCCGGTCGAGTCGGCGAGCGCGAGCTCGTCGACCCCGAGGTCGAGGTGGCGCTTGGCCAGGTCGAGCACAAGACCGCGGTCGATCGCACCCTCGAAGCGGCAGCCGAAGGCGCACTGCAGGCCGCCGCGCACGGTGAGCCCGGCCTCCTTCGCGGTCCGCACCATCTCGGCGTAGCGCAGCTGCGCCTCGTCGAGCGACATGCCGGTGTTCTTGCGGCTGTGGGTGTCGCTCGCCGAGATCGAGGCCGCGACGTGGCGGAGGCCGGCGGCGGCCGCCCGCTCGACGCCCTTGCGGTTGAGCACCAGCCCGCTGTAGAGGACTCCGGGACGGGGCCTGAGGCCGGCGCACAGCGCCTCCGCGTCCGCCATCTGCGGGACCTTCTCGGGGTGCACGAAGGAGCAGACCTGGAGGCGCCGGATGCCGGCGTCGACCAGGGCCTCGACGAGCTCCAGCTTGCGCGCGGTCGGCACGGTCCGCCTCTCGCTCTGCAGGCCGTCCCGCAGCCCCTGCTCCTCGATCGTGATCGTCAGCCTTGCGAAGTTCATCATGCGTGTGCGCCGTTTCCCGACCCGCCGTGTGGCCGCGGCGGAAGGCGGATTGTAGCTGATCGCCGGGGCTGCCGCA
>JALOKS010000265.1 GCA_025456385.1 Thermoanaerobaculales bacterium
GCGCCGGCCACCGGTCGGCGCCGCCTGCTGGCCCGTGAGCAGCTTGAACAGGGTCGACTTGCCGCTCGCCGCCAGGCCCAGGATCCCGACCTCCATCATCGCCTCCCGCTCCGGGCGCCCCGCCGCCGGTAGCCGCCGACCTTAGCACGGAACACCTCAACGTTTGAGAGCGCGAAGCTTCGGCTCGTGCCCGTCTCCGTGCCCGGGGTTCAGGTTCAGCGGCTGCGGCAGGGTCGGCGGCCAGGTTCAGCAGCCAGTTTCAGCGACCGCGTCATGGCCACCTCCGGGTCGTTCCTCAGTGGGCATAGCCGGTGGGCAGCCGATGGTTAGGGCAAGCCGGCCCCGAGGGCCTGAACGCGGTCCCACCTCCGGTCCCGCCTCGGTGCTGGCGCAGTCAGCTGCCGTCGGTCGCCGACTGTTGGCGCCACCGTCAGTCACTGCCCCGGGACCTCCAACCGGGCAGGGAAACGGATGCGGGCACGGGTCGAGCCCGGCCCGAAAATCCGAAATTCGAAATCCGAAATCCGAAATCGTCCCTATCCCACCACCCGCTGCCGCCGGATCAGCAGCGAGGGCGCGCCGACGAAGCCGCGGCCGCTCTGGAACCAGCGGCGGTCGTTGCCCACCGCCTCGATCCGCTGCAGCAGCCGTCCGAGGCTGCCGCGCAGCTCGACCACGGGGTGCCAGCCGCGCACCTCGCGCCCGTCCAGCCAGACCCCGCGGTGTCGACGGCGAGGTTGGCGAGGCCGCTCGCCGGGTAGTCGCGGTAGGACAGCCGCAGCGCGCCGCCGCGGACCGGCTCGGCGCAGCGGGCGGCGTCGCGGTACGAGGCCAGGCGGTGGCGCGGGACGCCGGCCTCGAGCAGCAGGGTGCGGCGAGCCGGCAGGCCTTCGCCGTCGCAGGGCCCGGTCACCGGCGCGTCGGGATCGCTGCGGTCGTCCACCAGGCTGAGGGCGGGCGACGCGAGCCGGCCCTCGCGGTCGAGCAGCGCCGGCAGGGGATCGTCACCCTCGGGCGCGGCGAGGAACAGGGGCGCGACCGCGGCCAGCAGCGCCGCCGCCACCTCGGGGTGGAGGATGAGGTCGCGGAGGCCGGAGTCGGTGGTGACGCGGTGGCTGATCAGGACCGCGCGGTCGGTGATCTGGCGCGCCGCGGCCTCGAGGTCGAATGCCTCGGGGTCGGGGATGTGCAGCCAGTCGCGCCACACGCCGGCGCGCTCGCCCACCACCTCGACCTCGGCGAGGAGGGCGGTGCCGGTGTCGTCGTGACGCGCCACCCAGCCGTCGCCGGTCGACAGGACCCAGGCGAAGGCGCCCTCCTGGAACACCGCGCGGCGCAGCCGCAGGCGGCCGCCGCCGCGGCCCGCCACCGCCCGCTCGAGCTCCTGCCCGGCGTGCACGGCCCAGCCGGCGGCCGGCAGTGGCCGCGGGCGGACGGCGCCCGCCAGGCCGAGCAGTCGCGCCGGCGGCAGGGGATCGATGCTCGACGGCGCCTCGAAGGCGAGCGCGGCCTCGACCGCCCGGCGCGAGGCCTCGGCCTCCAGGCCGGAGGCGGCGGCGAAGCCGGCGCGGCCCTCGTGGAAGCTGCGGACCGCGATCCCGGTCTCCTCGACCTCGAGGACCTTGAGCGGCCGCCCCGGCGTGACCTCGGCCTCGCGGCTGAAGGAGGCCTTGGCGAAGACCTCCCAGCGCGCCACGTCCATGGCGCCGAGCCGGGTGCAGGCGGCCTGGGCGGCGGCGTTGAGGCGGTCGGCGAAGCCGGAGCCGGTGCCGCTCATCACAGGACCTCGAGCCGGGCCACCAGCAGCGTCGGCGCCTCCGAGCCGGTCGGCAGGGGCAGCCCGTCCTTGACGCACCACCCGAGCCGCCAGTCGGGGGTCGGATCGGCGCCGATGCGGGGGTCGATCCCGGCCAGCACCTCCATGACCTTGCCGGTGAGCTCGCAGGGCGCGAGCGGCCGCCGCCTGCGGCCGTTGCGGATCTCCCAACCGCGCTCGACCCGCAGCACCAGCCGGGCGGCGACCGGGTCGACGGTCGCGCTGCCGATCCGGGTCACGACCAGGCCGTGCTCGAGCTCGGCTTCGAGCGCGGCGGGGGCCGCGGTGCCGCCGGCGACCACAAGGTTCGAGAGCCGCGCCACCGGCGGCCGCGCCCAGCCGGCGCGCCGCCCCCGACCGGGATCCCCCCCCAGCGCCCGCGCCCCCTCGCGGTCGCACAGGAAGCGCTCGAAGCGGCCCTCCCGCACCAGGGGCAGCGGCGCCGCCGGGACTCCCTCGTCGTCGCAGCTGAAGGCCCCGGCGAGATCGAAGCGGGTCGGGTCGTCGACGATCGTCAGCCCGGGCGGGCCGATGGTGGCTCCGAGCAGGCCGGCCAGCGACGAGGCCTCCGTCGCGACCAGATCTGACTCCGCCATGTGGCCGACGACCTCGTGCAGCAGCGCGCCGGCGGTGCCGGCCGCGAGCACCACCGGCAGCTCGCTGCCGGGCTCGGGCGCCCAGGCCTTCTGGGGCCACGCCTCGATGAGGTCCTGCAGCCAGGCCCCGGTCCGGGGATGGCCCCACACCGCCAGCAGCGCGGCCGGCCGGGGGCCGCCGTGCTCGACCCGCACCAGCGCCGGCGTCGACACCGGCCGCCAGCCGTCGCTGCGCACCACCGCCGCGCGGCGGTCGAGGTACCGCACCACCCCGTGCACCGCGGTCAGGCGGCCCGCGACCTCGCGCGCCCACTCGTGCCAGGCGCGCGGGGGGTCGAGCTCGGGCGCCGGCAGGGGGCGCAGCGCCGGCAGCTGCAGCTTCGCGCCACGGCGGGCGAGCAGCTCGCCGATGGCGGTCGCGGAGATGCCGGTGCGGGCGTCGAGCATGGTGCGCGACGGGGCGCGCCAGCGGGCGGCGACACCCTCGAGGCGGCAGGCCTCGAGCTCGAAGTCGCCGTTGCGCACGGCCGCCCTGAGCTCGAGCCGCTGCTCGAGGTAGAGGTCCTCGAAGAGGGCACCGCCGCCGCGGAGCTCCCGGCACCCTGCCGCGAGGAGGTCGAGCCAGCGCGGGTCGGCAGGCGGTTCGGAGCGCGGTCCGCGGCGCATGCCGCCATGGTACCTGGCCCGCGCGCAGCCGGCGGCCGCGCTAGAATGCCGCAGGTCGTCAGCAGGGGGCGGTGCCGCCGGGAGGGTCCATGGGCCGCGATGTCGTGGAACGATTGCGGGAGCGCGTGGCCGCCAACCTCCGCGGCGGCGGCGACGACAAGATCGCCCGCCAGCACGCCCAGGGCAAGCTGACGGCGCGCGAGCGGGTCGAGCAGTTTCTCGACGAGGGCAGCTTCTCCGAGACCGACGCCCTGGTCGAGCACGGCTGCACCGACTTCGGCATGAGCGCAAAGCGGACGCCGGGCGACGGCGTGGTCGCCGGCCACGGCCGCGTCAACGGCCGGCCGGTCTTCGTCTTCGCCCAGGACTTCACGGTCTTCGGCGGCTCGCTGTCGCTCGCCAACGCGGCCAAGATCTGCAAGATCATGGACCTCGCCATGAAGGTGGGGGCGCCGGTGGTGGGGCTCAACGACTCCGGCGGCGCCCGCATCCAGGAGGGCGTGGCCTCGCTCGCCGGCTACGCCGACATCTTCCTCCGCAACACCCTCGCCTCGGGGGTCGTGCCGCAGATCTCGGCGATCATGGGCCCGTGCGCGGGCGGCGCCGTCTACTCGCCCGCGATCACCGACTTCGTGTTCATGGTCGAGAACACCTCCTACATGTTCGTCACCGGGCCCGAGGTGATCAAGACGGTGACCCACGAGGAGGTGAGCATGGAGAGGCTCGGCGGCGCCATGACCCACAACTCGGTGTCGGGGGTGGCGCACTTCGCGTCGCCGGGCGACACTGAGTGCCTGGCGCTGATCCGCCGGCTGCTGTCCTTCCTGCCGTCGAACAACGCCGAGCGCCCGCCGGTGACCGCGACCGACGACCCCCTGGACCGCGAGATCCCGGAGCTCGACGACTTCGTGCCGACCGACCCCAACAAGCCCTACGACATCACCAGGCTCGTGCGCTGGGCAGCGGACGAGGGTGACTTCCTCGAGGTGCACGAGCACTTCGCGAAGAACCTGGTGGTGGGTTTCATCCGCCTCGGCGGCCGGCCGGTCGGCGTGATCGCCAACCAGCCGGCGCACCTCGCCGGGGTCCTCGACATCAACGCCTCGGTCAAGGGCGCGCGCTTCGTGCGCTTCTGCGACGCCTTCAACGTCCCGCTGTGGATCGTCGAAGACGTGCCGGGCTTCCTGCCCGGCACCGAGCAGGAGTGGGGCGGCATCATCCGCCACGGCGCCAAGCTGCTCTTCGCCCTCGCCGAGGCGACGGTGCCCAAGGTCACGGTGATCACCCGCAAGGCCTACGGCGGCGCCTACTGCGTGATGGGCTCCAAGCACATCCGGACCGACCTCAACTTCGCCTTCCCGACCGCCGAGATCGCGGTCATGGGCCCGCAGGGCGCCGTCAACATCCTCTACCGGGAGGAGATCGCCGCCGCCGCCGATCCCGAGGCCGAGCGCGCGCGGCGGGTCGCCGAGTACCAGGAGCTCTTCGCCAACCCCTTCGTCGCCGCCGAGCGCGGCTACCTCGACGAGGTCATCATGCCGCGCCGCCTGCGGCGCAAGCTGGTCGAGGCCTTCGCCGCGCTGCAGACCAAGCGCGACAGCATGCCGGCGAAGAAGCACGCGAACATTCCGCTGTGAATTCGGAGTTCGGAATTCGGAATTACCGCACCCCACGATTTCGGATTTCGGATTTCGGATTTCGGATTTCCGCACACCCACCCCCACGGACGTCTGACTGAAGCGGAAACGCCGGGCGAGGTCCCCGCATCACAGGCTCGGGCTGGTGATCCGACTCTTCGTGCAGAAGCCGAGTGGCTCGGCACATACCGGTCCGAAACAGGGCAGTCGATCGATGACCCCTCGGTGGTTCGGCGGGGTGGGGGAAAAATCCGAAATCCGAAATCCGAAATCCGAAAT
>JALOKS010000040.1 GCA_025456385.1 Thermoanaerobaculales bacterium
GCGCGGGTGCTCGCGGACGGCCTGCCCGAGGGCGTCGCCCTGGTGCTCGGCGCCTGCTGCCACAGCCGTCCCAAGGGCGCACTGGTGGGCGCGGTGGAGTCAGTCGGCGAGCTCGCCTGGCGGCCCCTGCCGGAGCCCCCGAAGCCGTGGGAGGACGTCGCCTTCTCCGCCGAGCAGGAGCGGCTGCTCGGCGAGGTTCTGGAGCGGGCCGCCGGTCCGGCGCGGCTGACGCCGGCGGCGCGCCGCCTGCTCTGCGAGCGCCTCGGATTCGCGCCCCGGGCGCTCGCTCAGGAAGCGCGCAAGCTCGCCGCCGCCAGCGCCGGCGGCGTCATCGACGAGGAGCTGGTGCTGGCCCTGAGCTTCCCCCGCGAGCGCTCGCTCGAGGTGGTCTGGGAGGCGATCCTCGAGCGCCGCGCGGCGCCGCTCCTCGACCTCCTGGCGGCCGCCGAGGGCAACTGGGCCGTGCGCGACCGCCGCGGCCAGGCGGTGCGGCGCGAGGGGGTGCCCGCCGCCGTGGTCGGCCAGGCGGCGGCCGCGCTGCAGCAGCTCCTCTACCTGCGGCGGCTCGCCGACCGGTCCGGCCTCGCGTCCGAGATGGCGCCGGCGCGGACCGGCGCCGACTACTGGTACCCGCGCAGCTTCTCGAAGGGGATCGGCCCGCAGCTCGCCTCGCTCCTCGAGGCCGAGGCGCCGTCGCCGCTCGTCCGGGCGGGGGCCAAGCCGCCGACGATGTTCCGCCTGGCGGGTCTCTTCAAGGGCGCCGGCCGTTACAGCGACGACGAGCTCGTGCGCGCCCTCGCCGAGGTCGGCGAGGTCGAGGCCTCCCTCCGCGGCGGGCTCGGCGCCGAGGCCCTGACGGTGTGGCTGGCCGGGTTCATCGCCCGCCCCTGAGGCGGTGCTCTCGCCGGCCCGGCCGGTTTCCGTTACACTCGACAGAGATGGCCGCGGCCGAGATGATCTGGGTGGTGGACGACGACCCCGCGATCCGGGAGCTGCTCTCGTTCATCGTCACCAGCGCCGGCTACTCGGTGGACGTCTTCTCCTCGGGTGCCGAGCTGCTCGCCCACTCGGGACGGCCTCCCGACGCGGTGCTCCTCGACCTGATGATGCCGGAGATCGACGGCGTCGAGGTCCTCAAGGAGGTCGCGCGCCGCTACCCGCAGCTGCCGGTGATCATGGTCACCGCCGACAACGACGTCAGCCGCGCGGTCGAGGTGACGAAGCTCGGCGCTTACGACTACCTAATCAAGCCGGTCGACCAGAAGCGCCTGCTGACGACCTTGAGCCGAGCGCTCTCCCACGGCAGCCTGGAGAGGGAGGTGGCGCGGCTCAAGGGCGAGCTCTCCGACCGCTACCACCTGCGCAACATCGTCGGCTCCTCGGCGGCGATGCGGCGGGTCTACGATCAGATCGAGAAGGTCCTCGAGTCCGAGATCACGGTCTTCATCGCCGGCGAGAGCGGGACCGGCAAGGAGCTGGTGGCCAAGGCCATCCACTACGCGTCGCTGCGCTCCGACGGCCCCTTCATCGATGTCAACTGCGCGGCCATTCCGGAGGGCCTGCAGGAGAGTGAGCTCTTCGGCCACGAGAAGGGCGCCTTCACCGGCGCCCTCGCCACCCACCCCGGCAAGTTCGAGCAGGCGTGCCGGGGAACCATCTTCCTCGACGAGGTCGGCGAGATGTCGCCCTCGGCGCAGGCGCGGCTCCTCCGCGTCCTGCAGGAGCGGGTCCTGCAGCGGGTCGGCGGCACCGCGACCATCGAGCTCGACGTGCGCGTGATCTCCGCCTCCAACCGCGACCTCGCGAAGATGGTCGAGGAGGGCGGCTTCCGCCAGGACCTCTTCTACCGGCTGGTGGTCTTTCCCATCACCCTGCCGCCGCTGCGCGATCGCCGCGAGGACATCCCGCTGCTGGTCGAGCACTTCCTCGACAAGTACGCGCGCGACGCCGGCAAGCGCCTGACCCGGATCGACCCGCGCGCCATGTCGGCCTTGATGGAGCACGGCTGGCCGGGCAACGTCCGCGAGCTCGAGAACGTCATCCACCGCACCATGCTCGTCTCGGCCGGGCTCGAGCTCAGCCTCGAGGACCTGCCGCCGGCGATCGCCGCCGGGAACGGCGCCGCCGGGCAGCGGGCGGCGGCCCCGGTCGGGCCCACCGCCGCGCCCTCGGGGCGCAGCCTCGACGAGCTCGAGCGGGAGGCCATCGTCCGCGCCATGGAGGCCAACCACGGCAACCTCTCGGACGTCGCCCGCCAGCTCGGGATCGGCCGCTCGACCCTGTACCGCAAGCTCGAGCAGTACGGGCTCCGCGAGAAGAAATAATATTCAATTTTGAATTTTGAATTTTGAATTGCGGGGCTGTAGCCCCTTCTCGATTGCAGCCCTCACGTCTTCGAGGGCGAGCCGGCACTGGTTCTCTGTTGGATGGCCTACCGCCTGGGCGGCTCATTCAAAATTCACAATTGAGAATTCAAAATTCTAGAGCACGTCGTCCCAACCGCGTGCTCCCAGCGCCTCGACGAGCTCCTTGACCCGCTGCGCGTGCTCCTTGGGCACGACCAGCACTGCGTCGGGGGTGGCGACGACCACCAGGTCGTGGACGCCGATCGCCGCCACCACCGGCCCGGCGCCGACCAGCACGTTGCCGGTGCCGTCGAGGACCTGGACGCGGCCGCGCGTCGCGTTGCCGCCGTCATCCGCCGGCAGCTCGTCGGCGAGCGTCGGCCACGAGCCGATGTCCGACCACGGGAAGTCGACCGGCACCACCCAGCCCCGTCCGCCGCGCTCCATGATGCCGTAGTCGACCGAGGTCGCGGGCAGCCGCGGGTACACCTCCTCCAGCACCGCTGACTGCGCGGCCGTACCCCAGGCCGCCGCGATGCGCTGGAGCCCGGCCTCGAGGTCCGGGAGGTGGCGCGCGATCTCGAGCCGCAGGTCCCGCGCCCGCCAGGCGAAAATGCCGGCGTTCCACAGGAAGCGGCCCGCGTCGAGCAGCGCGGCAGCCCGCGCGGCATCCGGCTTCTCGACGAAGCTCGCGAGCTCGTGCACCGCCCAGCCGTCGTCGCGCGCCGTCGCCGCCCCGAGCTCGAGGTAGCCGTAGCCGGTCTCCGGGCGGGTCGGGCGGATGCCGAAGGCGAGCAGGCCTCCCTCGCGCGCCACCCAGCGGCCTCCGGCCGCGAGGGCGGAGCGGAAGCGCTCCGGGTCGCCGATCAGGTGGTCGGCCGGCAGCATCGCGCACACCGCCTCCGGGTCGCGGTCGAGGACAGCGACCGCGGCGAGGCCGGCGCAGGCCGCGGTGTTGCGGCCGGCGGGCTCGACGATGACGTTGCCCGCGGGCAGCTCGGGCAGCAGCTCGCGCACCGCCGCGGCGGTGCCGGCGGTCGTCACCACCCACACGCGCTCGGGAGGGACGAGGCCGTCGAGGCGGTCGCGGGTCATGCGCAGCAGGGGGAGGTCGCCGACGAGCGCGAGCAGCTGCTTCGGCCGGCTGCGGCGCGAGGCGGGCCAGAAGCGCGTCCCGGAGCCGCCGGCCATGATCACCGCGTGCAGCATGGGGCCATCTTATCCCGGCGGCGCGCGCGGGACGAAGCCGGACGCGTCCCGATCCACTATCCTGCGGGCATGGACGGCAACGGCTACCTCGCGGTGACCTTCGACATCGGCGGCACCCTCCTCTACAGCGACCCGTCCCCGGCCGAGCTCTACGCCACCCACCTGAGCCGCCTCGGCCGCCCGGTGACCGCCGACGAGGTCGGCCCGGTCTTCGCGGCGGCCTGGGTCGAGATGCAGCGCCGGAGCGCTCCGGGCCGCGACCGCTACGGCTCGCTGCCGGGCGGCGAGCGCGCATGGTGGGGCGGCTTCGTGCGCGAGGTGCTGGCGCGCCTCGACCACGAAGCGCCCTGGGAGCGCCTGCTCGACGACCTCTACGCCGCGTTCTCCGACAGCCGCGTCTGGCGGACCTTTCCCGGCGCGCTCGAGACCGTCGCCGAGCTCGCCGCCCGCGGCCTTGCACTCGCGGTGATCTCCAACTGGGACCGCCGGCTGCCCGCGATCCTGCGCGGCCTCGGGCTCGACGCCCACTTCCGGGTCATCACGGTCTCGTCGCTCGTCGGCGTCGAGAAGCCGGCCACCGGGATCTTCGCCCGCACCCTCGCCGAGCTCGGCGTGCCGGCCGGCCGGGCGCTGCACGTCGGCGACTCGCCGCTCGAGGACTACGCAGGGGCCTCGCAGGCCGGCATGGCCGCCGCCCTCATCGACCGCGAGGACCGCTTCGCCGGGCAGTCCTACCGCCGCGTCCGGAGCCTGCCCGCGCTCCTCGAGCTCGTCGGTTGAGACGGCGGCGCGGCACGATCTGCGATACTCGGGCGATGGCTGCGCACGGGGGCTTCATGCGGGCGTGCGGCGGCGGGGGCCTGCGGCGCGCCCTCGCGCTCTGCCTCGCCTGCTCGGCATGGGCCGGTGAGCTGGCGGCGGGCGCGATCGACGACCGCGTCCGGGAGCACGTCGCCGCGGCGGTCGCCGGCGGCATCGAGCCTTCGGACTTCCACCACCTGGTCTTCGCCTTCGCCTGGCGGGAGACGCTCGCGGACTGGACCGCAGCCGAAGCCAACCTCGAGCGTCTGGAACGCGAGGCCGCCATCGATCCCCTGATGAGGGACGAGCTGCGGCTGCTGCGCGCCCGCCTCCAGCTCGACCGCGGCCGCGACGCGGCGGCGCGCGAGCTCTTCCGCGCCATGGGCGGGCTGGAGGCGTGGTGGTTTTTCGGTCCGCAGCCTCTCGACGAGCTCGCCGACTTCGAGCGCGCGGCCGTGCCACCGCCTTTCGACGCGGCCTGGCGACCCGTGCCGGGCACCGACCCGATCGGGTGGGTCGGCCTCGCCGGCCTCGCCTGGCCGCCGCAGCGGCAGATGGCGTACCTCGCGACCACCGTCGAAAGCGCCGTCGAGCAGCCGGTCGCCGTCCGCGTCGGCGCGGCGCAGGTGGCGCGGGTGTGGGTCAACGGCCGCGAGGTTCTGACCACCGCCCGCCCCCTCGAGCAGGCGGAGGATCAGGCGGCCGCCGGCGCCTGGCTGCGCAGCGGCTCGAACTCGGTGGTGGTCGCGGTGGCCTCGGAGGACCGCAGGTGGTGGCTCCGGCTGCGCCTCACCCGGCCCGACGGCTCGGCGCTCGAGGGCGCCCGCGAGCTCGACGCCAGGCCGCTCGCGGTCACCGCCCCCGATCGCGAACCACCACCGGTGCGGAGCCTGGAGGCCGAGATCCGGGCGGCGGTGGCGGCGGCCGAGCCCGGATCGGCGCTCGCGCTCGCCGCCTACCTCGTCCAGCGCCGACCGCAGGCGGTCGGCAGCGGCGGCACCCGCTCCGCCTGCCGCGCGGCGCACTCCGAGGGGCCCGGCGAGGCGCGGCTCCTGGAGTGGCTTGCCACCACCGAGGCGGCGGCGGCCCGCGAGCTGCTCGCCGCCGCGGTCGAGGCCGACCCGGAGCTGCTGTGGGCTCGCCTCGAGCTCGCGCGCTGGTACGGCGAGCGCGGCCTCTTCGACGAGGCGCGCGCGCTCCTTGAGCCCTCGCGCAGCGACGGCCCGGCCGCCGCGGCACTGGCGTACGAGCTCGACGGCGAGCTCTGGGGCCCCCTGAGCCTGCCCGGGCTCGCCGAGCTCGCGGCCGCGAGCCCACGTTCCGTAGCCGCCAACCTCGCCCTCGCCGAGCTCGCCGAGAGGAGCCGGCGCTGGGACCTCGTCGGCGAGGCCGAGGCGCGCCTGGCAGCGCTGGTGCCCGGCCTCGAGGAGGTGACCGAGCTGCGGCTGCGGCGCGCCGCGAGCTGCGGCGACGGCGCGGCCCTGCGCGCCCTGGTCGACGAGGTCGTGCGGCGCGACCCCAACCTGACCGGCGCGCGGCTGCGGCTGGCGCGGCTGCTGGCGGCCGACGACGACCCGGCGGCGGCGCGCGCGGTGGTCGAGGCGGGCCTCGCGCGCTCGCCGGCCGACATCGAGCTGATCCTCGAGCTCGCCCGGCTCGAGAACGAGGGCGGCAATCACGAGCGGGTCGCGGAGCTCGCGCACGAGGTGCTCGCGATCCGGCCGCAGGAGCGCCGCGCGCAGCGCCTGCTCGAGCTCCAGGGCGAGGCGCCGGAGGAACTCGGCTGGCTGCGCAGCCCGGAGGAGCTGCGGCGGCTGGCGGATGGGGCGGCCGCCGCCGAGCCCGCGGTCGTGGTGCTCGATCACCGCGAGATCCGCTTCCTGCCCTCCCACCTCACGGAGGAGCGCGTCCAGCTCGCCGTCCTGGTGACCGCCGCGGCGCGCGCCGGCGACCTCGCCACGCACACGCTGGCCTTCGTGCCCGAGGCGGAGCGCCTGCGCGTGCTGAGGGCGCGGATCCTGCGCGGCGATGGAGCCGTGGCGGCCGCACGCATCGGCGACACCCCCCGGCTCGCCGAGCCCGAGTTCAACCTCTACTACGACACCCGCCTGCGGGTGCTGCGCTTTCCGGAGCTCGAGGACGGCGACCTCATCGAGATCGCGTACATCCGCACCGAGACCGAGGAGGCGAACGAGACGGGGCCCTACAACGGCGGCCTGGTGCTGTTCGACCGTCCCCTGCCGACGGCAGTCGTCGAGCTCGAGCTCGCCGGGCCGGAGGCGCTGATGCCGAGCTGGGAGCTCGTCGGCCTCGACGGCCGGCCGGAGACCCGGACGGACGAGGCCGGGGCCGTCCACCTCGTGTGGCGGTGGCGCGACCTGCCGGGGGTTCCCGCGGACATGCCGCCGGCGCCGCGCCTCGCCGTCGCGCCCCACCTCGTGTACTCGAACCACCCCGAGTGGGGGGACCTCGCCGACTGGTACAGCCGCCACGTCGAGCCGCGGGTGCGGGCTTCCGACGAGGTGGTCGAGCTCGCGCAGCGCCTGGTCGAGGGCCGCGACGACCGCCGCGAGCGGATCGAGCGCCTCTACCACTTCGTCACCAACGAGATCCGCTACGTCGGCCTGGAGTTCGGCGAGCACCGCTTCCGCCCCTTCTCGGCCGACTGGGTCCTGCACCACCGCATCGGCGACTGCAAGGACAAGGCGGCGCTGCTGGTCGCGCTCGCCGAGGCGATCGGCGTGCCGGCGCGCATGGTGATGGTCCGGACAGCGGCCGAGGGCCCGGTGCGCAGCCGGCTCGCGGTGCTCGAGATCTTCAACCACGCGATCGCCTACCTGCCGGAGGACGATCTCTGGCTCGACGGCACCGCCTCGGGGCACGCGCTCGTGCCGCCGCCCGGGCCCGACCAGAACGCGGTCGTGCTGGTGGTCGACGGCCCCGGCAGCCGCCTCGCGACCTCGCCGGCCGTGGGTGTCGGCCTGACCCGCGTCCGTTACCAGCTCAGCCGCCGGGACGGCGACGGGCTGTCGATCACGGTCCGCAGCGACGACACGGGCGACGGTGCCGACCTGCGTCGCGCGCGGTTCGCGGGCAGCCGCGATCCGCAGCGCTTCGCGCGCTGGCTGCAGGAGCAGTTCCCGGGCGCCCAGCTCGAGGGCGAGCCGAAGCTGCAGGTGATCCCGGGCCGCGACCCCACGATCGTCGAGCTGCGCGGCTCGCTGCCCCGGACCGCGCTCGCGAGCGGCGGCGGCGTGCGCACCTACCCCGGTCGGCTGCAGTGGTCGGCGAGCTCGGTTCCGGGCGGGAGTCGCCACGGGCCGCTGATCGTGGCCGCGCAGCCGGACCTCGAGTGGGCCCTCGAGGTCGAGCTCGGCCGGCCGCCGCGCGAGCTGCCGCCGCCGGTGGAGCTCGCGACGGACTTCGGATCGCTGCGCGTCGAGCTCGCGGCCTCCGACTCCGGGTACCGGGTGAGCGGCGCGCTGCGGCTCCGCCCCGGGCTGGTCGCGGCGGCGGATGTCGCGGCATTCCGCGACTTCCTGCTCGCGGTGGAGCGCCACCTCGAGCGGCGCCTGGAGACGCCGTGAGACGGCGCGCCGGGCTGTCCGGCCTCGTGCTGCCGTTCCTGCTCGCGGCCCCCGCCGCCGGCGGCTGGCTGGAGGTCTGGCAGGCCGACGAGCGCCTCGATCTCGCGACCGCCCGCAGCCTGGCGCTGGCGGCCATGACGGAGGAGCCCGCGAGCGCGGAGGGGGTGGCCGCGGCGATGTGGTGGCTGGCCAACCACGAGAGCCTGCCGGCACCCGAGGAGCCGCTCGCCGCGGTCGGCCGCGGGCGCGACCCCGAGCTCGGCTTCGTGCTCGAGCGCCTCGAGGCGGCGCTCGCCGCGATCCCGCCGGACGGCGCCCTCGTCCCGGCCGAGATCGCCGGTCCGTTCGGCGTGTTCTCGGTCCTCGACCTCGAGCGCGGGGTCGTGCCGGCCGACCCGGACCTGCCCGGGCTGGGCAGCGGCTGGAGCGAGCCCGCGGTCCCCTACCGGCTGACGATCGGGTCGGTGGACGGCTACCACGGGCCGCCGGTGAGCATGGCCGCCGCCGGAGTGACCCTGGTCGCGTGGACCCTCGAGGCCGAGGCCGACCTCGAGGGTTGGCTGGTGGTCGAGGCGCGCGGCAGCTTCAACCTCGAGCTCGACGGTCGCCCGGTCGACCGCCGCCGCGACTGCGGGCTCGCTGATCCCGCGACGACCTGGTACCGCCTCGAGCTCGCGCGCGGCCTCCACCGCCTGCGGCTCGAGATCGCCGGCCGGACCCTGCCGCGGGTGCGGGTGAGCCTGGTCGATGCCGAAGGGGCGGCGCTCGCCGGTGTGGGGCTCCGCGCGGGTGCGCCGGGCCCGACCGCGGCGTCCTCCTCGCTCGTCCGCCGCGACCCGCCCGCGGCGGCCGCCCTCGAGCGCCTCCTCGAGGACGGCTCCGGCGGCGTGCCGGAGCTGCTGCTGGCCGCGCGACTGGCGGCGGCGCGGGGTGACCCCGAGCGGGAGCGCGCCAGGCTCGAGCGCGCCCGTGAGCTCGAGCCCGGCGACCCGTGGGCGGCGCTGGCCTTGGCGCGGAGCCTGCTCGCGGAGGGCGGCGGTACGGCCGAGGGCGAGCGCGCGCGGCGCCTGACCCTGCTCCTCCGGGAGGCCGCCGCGCTGCCGGGCGCCGAGCTGGTCGCGTGGGCGCTGGCTGCGCGGGAGGGCCGGGTCGAGGACGGAGAGCGCATCCTCGACGCGTTGGTCGCCGGGCACGGCGGCGACCCGCGGGTGCTGGCGCTCCGTGTGCGCGACGCCGTCGAGCGGGGCTGGGCGCGGGAGGCCGAGGACGACCTGCAGCGCCTGGAGGCCGCCCTGCCAGGCTCGCCGGCGGTCACCGCGCTCCGGCTCGAGGTCCTGGCGGCGCTCGAGCGGTGGCAGGAGCGGGACCGCCTGCTGGCGGCGCTCGCGGCCTCGCCGGCGGCGGGCCTGCGTTGGATCGGCGACCTCGCCTCGGCGTGCCGGCTGGCGGATGCGACCGGCGTCGTCGAGCGGGTCCGCGGACGGGTGGCCAACCCGGACCTCGACCTGCAGGCGATCCAGCTCGCCGTCCAGAGCGGCGACCTCGGCCGCGGCAGGGCCCTGCTCGAGGCGGCCCGCACGCAGTGGGGCGACCTGGGCGCGCTCGACGAGCTCGCCCTGGTGGCGGCGGACGGCGAGCAACCCATGGTCGAGGAGGCGCTGGCCGCGGCCCTCCTGCGGAACCCGTCGAACCTGGAGCTGCTGACTCTCGCCTGGCGTCGGGGCGAGGTCCCGTTCTGGGAGCCCTTCGCGGTCGACGCCGGGGCCTTCGCCGCCGAGCACCGCGACTTCGCGACCGATGTCGACGTCGCGCTGCTGCTCGACCAGGCCGTCGAGCGGATCCACGGCGACGGCTCGAGCCTCTACTACTACCACGGGCTCAGCCGCGCCAACACGCCGGCGGGCGCGCGCCGCGCCGCGATCCTGCAGCCGCTGCCGGAGGCCTGGCTGCTCAAGGTGCGCATCCACAAGGCCGACGGCTCGATCGTGATTCCCGCCAACCTGCAGCCCGGCGACGAACGGATCGAGCTCCTCGGCGTCGAGCCGGGCGACCTCGTGGAGGAGGAGTACGTCGCCGCGGTGGAGGCGACCGGGGCCTCGCGGCGCGGACACCTGCCGCCCTACCTCTACCGCTTCGCCGATCCCGACCGCGCCTTCGGCCTCTCCGAGTACGTGCTGCTGGTGCCGCCGGAGCTCGAGCTGCAGGTCGACGGCAACTTCGCCGGGCTCGAGCGGAGCGAGGGCGAGATCGGCGGCCTGCGCCTGCAGCGCTGGCGGGCCGAGCGCGTGCCGCAGGTTGCGGTGGAGCCCTTCGCGCCGCCGGCGCAGGAGCTGGTGCCGTGGTTGAACTACGGCTTCGGCGTCAGCTGGCAGGACGTGGGGGACATTTTCCGCGACCGGCTGCTGCCGGCGCTGCGCACGTCGCCGGCGCTGCGCGACTGGGGGAGCACGGTGCTTGTCGGGGAGACCGCGGAGGAGCAGCTGCGCTCTCTGGTGGCGGCCACGGTCACCACCATCGAGGACGATCAGGGCGGCATCGACCCTGCGAGCTCGGCCGCGGATGTCTTCGCGACCCGCCGCGGGGACCGTTTCAAGGTCATCGCCGCCCTGCTGACGGCGGCTGGCTGGCGGGTCGATCTGGTGCTGACGCGGGCCTGGAACGAGCGCGACCGCAACCTCAGGGTGCCGACCCTCGACGCCTTCCCGGCGGCGCTGATGCGGGTGGCGAAGGGCGGCGAGGAGCTGTGGCTCGACGTGCGCGAGGAGCAGCGTGGCGTCAACGCCCTCAGCCCCCTGTTCCAGGGAGCGGACGGCCTGGTGCTGCCGCTGAGCGAGCCGCGGCGGCCGGTGGAGCTCCTCGACCGCGTGCCGACCTTCGACAACTCGGACCAGGTGGAGAGGGTGCAGGTTCGGGCCGAGGTCGCGGCGGACGGCGAGGCCCGGATCGTGTTTCACATGCCGCTGCGCGGCGACGAGGCGGTCGAGCTCGAGGAGCGGGTCGAGGGCGTTCCGGCCGAGCAGGCGGCCATGCTCTACCGCCAGATGGCGAACAGCCTCTTCGCGGGGGCGGAGGAGGTTCGGGGCGGGATCGAGCGCGGCGACGACGGCCCGGCGGTCCGGCTCGAGCTCCGCGCGCCGCACGCCTGCGAGCCCGAGGGCGACGAGCTGGTCTGCCGCAGCCTGGTGCTCGCGCGGCCGCTGGTGCCGGTGCTGGCGACGCTGCCGTCGCGGACGCACCCGCTGGTGATGCGCCTGCCCGTCGAGCGCCGGCTCGAGCTCGAGCTGGTGCCGCCGCCCGGTTGGCAGGTGGCCGAGCGGCCGCCGCGCCGCCTCGAGGCCGCATGGGGATCGGTGCTCGAGACCCTCTCCGCGGCGCAGGGCGCCCAGCGCTCGGAGCTTTCAATCGTGCTGCCCGCGCAGACGGTCGAGCCCGCGGGCTACCGCGCCTTCGCCCGCTTCTGCCAGGCGGTCGACGAGCTCGCGACCCGGCCGCCGCGCCTGCAGCGCGCGCCCCGTGGGCCGACCTGAAGCCTGATCCGGGCCGGCTTCCAGCCTGCGGCCGCCGGGATGTGACTATACTCAGCGCTCGATGGAGATCCTCGAAGGCACGGTCATCGCCATGCACGGTCCGCTGGTGCGGGTGCAGGCGGGCGGCCAGACGCTGGTTGTCGCCTCGCGCCGTCGGCTCAACTGGGAGGGTGGCAGCCCGCCGGCGGCGAGGCTGGTCGTCGGCGATCGGGTGTCGCTCGAGCTCAAGGACGAGGACGGGGTGATCGTCGCCGTGCACGCGCGCCGGAGCAGCCTCCTGCGGCGGGCACCGGCCAGCCACCGCGCCGAGGTCCTGGCCGCCAACGTCGACCAGGCCCTGCTCGTCTTCGCCGCCCGCGAGCCGCCCCTCAAGCAGGGCCTTCTCGACCGCTTCCTCGTCGCCTGCAGCTTGTCGGGGATCGCCGCCACCATCGTCGTCAACAAGCTCGACCAGGGGCTGGCCGAGATCGCGCCCCTGCTCGCCGTCTACCAGGGCCTCGGCTACACCGTGCGGCGCGTATCGGCGCGCAGCGGCTGGGGCCTCGGTGAGATCAAGCGCCTGCTGGTCGACCGCACCAGCCTCTTCTGCGGCCCGTCGGGCGCCGGCAAGTCCTCGCTCCTGAACGCCGTCTACCCCGGCTTCCGGCTCAGGGTCGGAGAGCTGTCCGAGAGCACCGGCAAGGGCCGGCACACGACCTCGCTCGCCGAGCTGATGCCGCTGCCCTACGGCGGCTTCGTGGTCGACACCCCGGGGCTCAAGGAGTTCGGCGTCTGGGAGGCCGAGACCGGCCGCCTGCTGGAGGCGTTTCCGGAGATCGCGCGGCACATGGGCTCCTGCCGCTTCGCCGACTGTCGCCACCGCCACGAGCCGGACTGCGCGGTGCGGGCCGCGGTCGAGTCGGGCGGGATCGACCCCGGCCGCTACGCCAGCTTCATCAAGATCCTCGACGAAGCCGCCGAGTAGAGCGTTCGAACGTTTGGCTCATCCGGAATTGCATGGGATGACGGCCTCGGATGGGACCCGTGCCCGATTCCCTCTCCTTGCCCGAATTCAGGCTCAGTGACAGCGGCAGATGGCAGTGGCAGCTGCAGGGTCAGAGGGCAGTGAGCCGCGGCAGTGACCCGCGCCCGTCTCCGTCTCAGTCTCCGTGCCCGGATGCAGGCCGAGTGGGCCGTGGTCTGGCCACCTCCGGGTCGTTCCCATAGGTCGTTAGCTGGCGAGGCGTCCGGCGTCAAGGGCGAGC
>JALOKS010000266.1 GCA_025456385.1 Thermoanaerobaculales bacterium
CCTGATGCGATCACGTTGAAGGAGGCTAAATCATTCAGAAACATGGACTAGAAAGCCGCCGCTCGGGCTTGGCAAAGGGCCGCATCGTGGGCTAAGATCGCCGCGGGGGAGGGCGCGCGGGCAGATGATGGCTCTCGACTCGGTGGGTGTGAAGCGCAGGGCCCGGGTGGTCATGATCGAAGGCGGTCACCGGGTGCGCGCCCACCTCAACACGCTCGGAATTCACATCGGCGACTGGCTGACCGTGGTCGAGCGCGCGCCGTTCCGCGGCCCGGTGCTGGTCGAGGTCAACGGCTCCCGCCTCGCGCTCGGACGCGGCATCGCGGCCAAGATCCGGGTCGACATCGACGGCAGCCTCGAGCCGCTCGTCCGGCAGCCTCCCGACATCGAGGTCGAGCAGGCATGAGGTTCGTCCTCGCCGGCCAACCGAACTCCGGCAAGAGCACGATCTTCAACTCGGTCGCAGGCTACCGCTCGGCGACGGCCAACTTCCCGGGCTCGTCGGTCACCTTTCTCATCAGCCGCGCGCTGATCCTCGGCCGCGAGGTCGAGGTCGTGGACCTGCCCGGGATCTACTCGCTGACCTCGTCCGACAAAACGGCAGGCAAGGCCGAGAGCTTCCTGCTCGACGAGCCCTACGACCTCATCATCAATGTGGTCGACGCGAGCCGCCTCGGCCGCTCGCTCGAGCTCAGCCAGCAGCTGCTCGAGCTCGAGCGGCCGCTGATCGTCGCCCTGAACATGATGGACGAGGCGGCGCGCGGCGGCATGGAGGTCGACACCGAGGCGCTCGCCCAGCACCTCGGGGTCCCGGTGGTGCCGACGGTCGGCTGCCGGGGACTCGGCCTCAAGGACCTCTTCCGCGTCGCGCTGCAGCACGCCCACACCGGCCGGCCGGGCGTACCGCTGCCGCTCGATCGCGAGGTCGAGGAGGCGCTGGCCGGGGCGGTCGCTCTGCTCGAGGGCAGCGAGCGGCGGCTGGGCATGCCGCCGCGCTTCGCGGCCGCCAAGCTCCTGGAGCGCGATCCGCACATCGAGGACCTCGTGTACCGCGAGGACCCGGGCCTCAAGGGCGGCATGCGGACGATCGCGACGGCCCTGCAGAAGGCGCACGGCTGGAGCGCCGACGAGGTGATCTCGGGCAGCCGCCACGCCGTGGCCCACCGCATCGAGGACCAGGTCGTGGCGCACAGCCGCCCGCAGCTCGGCTGGCGCGACTGGGCCGACCGGCTGCTGCTGCACCCGTGGACCGGGGGCCCGACGATGCTGCTGATCCTCGGCGCCCTCTTCTGGGTGGTGTTCCGGGTCGGCCAGCGGCTGGAAGCGCCGCTGGTCGAGCTCACCGATCGCCTCGCCGCAGCGCTGGCGCTCCAGCTGCCGCCGGAGACGCTCGCCGGAACGGTTGCCGGCGGCGTGCTGACCGGCATCGCCGGCGGGGTGGCGATCGTCCTGCCCTACCTGCTGCCGTTCCTGATCGGGCTCGCCATCCTCGAGGACACCGGCTACCTCCCGCGCATGGCCTACATCCTCGACAACTTCATGCACCGCATCGGCCTGCACGGCAAGTCGGTGCTGCCGCTGATGCTCGGCTACGGCTGCTCGGTGCCGGCGATCATGTCGGCGCGCATCCTGCCCTCGACCCGCGACCGCCAGATCACGGCCGTGCTCGCGTCCTTCATCCCGTGCTCGGCGCGGACGGTGGTGATCTTCGGCCTGGTGGCGGCCTACATGGGCCCGTGGTGGGCGGTCGCCATCTACCTCCTCAACCTGCTGCTGGTGGTGCTCCTCGGCAACATCCTCGCCCGCACGATGAAGGGCGCGCCGCCCGGCCTGATCCTCGAGATCCCCGAGCTCCAGGTGCCGGGCCTCAAGACCCTCGCAGCCAAGACCTGGCTCACCCTCAAGGAGTTCATCACCATCGCCTGGCCGCTGCTGGTCGTGTCGTCGGTCGTGCTCGGCGTCCTCGAGTGGGCGCACGCGGCCGGCACGGTGAACGCCCTGCTCGCGCCGCTGACCGTCACCCTGCTCGGCCTGCCGGCGGCGGTGGGCATGACCCTGGTCTTCGGCATTCTGCGCAAAGAGCTGACGCTGGTGATGCTGGTCCAGGCCCTCGGCACGACCCAGCTCCACCAGGTCCTCAGCGAGGGCCAGATGCTCACCTTCACCTTGTTCGTCGTCTTCTACGTGCCCTGCGTCGCCACCATCGCGGTCATGGCCAAGGAGCTCGGATGGCGCGACACCGCCCTGATCTCGGCTCTGACCGTGGTCGTCGCGGTCGTGGTCGCGGTCGCCGGGCGCCTCGCCTACGGACTGCTCGTCTGAAGGGGAGGTCGCGAAGGACCTTCGTCAGGCGCGGCGGATGAGGACGACGCCGCTCGTGATCAGCATGGCGCTGAAGGCGAAGAGGCCCCACCAGGCGAGGGTCGGGATCGCCTCCAGGGCGAGGGGGCCGATACGGCCGGCGGCGACGCCGTTGGCGACCAGCGGGTAGAAGGTCCCTGCCGAGCTCGAGTAGTACCACCAGTTCAGGGTCGCCTGGAACGAGCTGATGTCGCTCGCGAGGAAGTCGCGTAGGGGCCCGCCGGGCGGGGTCGTGCCGGTGCAGGTCACGTAGTTGAAGCCGGTGTCACCGGGCGTCGTGTTCACGAAGTAGGGGACCGGCAGGCAGCCGTTGTACAGGTAGTAGCCGACGAAGTAGAAGAGGTAGAAGGTCGGCAGGCCGCCGTAGAGGTCGCCGAAGGTGACGACGGCCCACTTGTAGCTCGTCGCGTCGTCGACGCCGGTGAGCGAGAACGAGCCGCTGAACGCCGTCGGCCCGACGCCGGAACGGAGGATGCTCGCATAGGTGTTGGCGGCCGTCGTGGTGCCGGTGGTGGGGAAGGCGAGGCCGATGGCGAAGATGGAGTCCGTTCCTGTCGTCACCATGCCGGTCGTGGCGACGTCCACGGCGAAATCGATCTGGCCGGGCGACCGCGAGGCGGTGGTCGAGAACGAGCTGAACCGACCGACGTCGGCCGCCGCAGCGGAAGCGAGCAGGAGCACCACGACAAGGCCGATCGCTGGAGCCGCAGGCCGCATCACGACCTCCCCCGTCTCGAAGTTCCGAGTGCGAGTGTATCCTCCGGCTCCGGCGCTGACAAGGGCCGCGGCGACCTCAGCGATCGCCAGCCGCCAGCGCCATCCGTTCGAGGGCGCCGGTCGCCTCGTCCCGCAGCGCCCCCGGCGCGCTCGCCCGGGCGACCGCGGCGTAGAGCTCGCGGGCGGCTGCCGGATCCCCGGCGCGCTCCTCGGCGCGGGCGAGGGCGAGGGCGAGCTCGAGGTGGCCGGGGAAGACCGGGGCCGCGGCCCGCAGCTCGGGCAGCGCCCGCGCCGGGTCGCCGCCGGCCTCGAGCGCCATCCCGAGACGGGCGCGCACCTCGTGGTCGTGGGGCGCCTCGGCGAGCAGCTCGGCCAGCATGCCGGCGCTCTCGCGGTAGCGGCGCTGGGTGAACAGCACCTCGGACAGGGTGAGCCGGGCATCGCGAAGCTCCGGGGCGACCGCGAGAGACCGCCGGACCTCGGCCTCGGCCTCGGCTGCGCGCCCCTGATAGAGGAGGCACAGGGCGAGGTTGTTGCGCGCTTCGGCAAACGCCGGGTCGGTCTCGAGGAGGCCGCGGAGCGCGGCTTCGGCCTCGGCGTACCGGGCCTCGAGGGTGAGCACCACGGTCAGGTTGTTGACGAGGTCGCGGTCGTTCGGGGTGAGCTCGAGGCCGCGCCGCAGCGTGGCCTCGGCGCGCCGGTGGTCGCCGAGCCGGAGGTAGCAGACGCCGAGCTGCTGGAGGTACTCGACCCGCCGCGGCTGCAGGCGCACCGCCTCCTCGAGGTAGGGCCGGGCGGCCGCCGGGTCCGCGGCCCGCACGGCGCCGATCCTGGCCAGCGCCTCGGCGTGGCCGGGATCGATCCGCAGCAGGTCCTCGAGCAGGGCGACGGCCTCGCCCTCGCGGCCGCTGCCGGTCAGGAGGGCGGCGAGAGCGAGCCGCGAGCGGTGGTGCAGGGCGTCGGCGACGACCGCGCGGCGGAGCAGCGCCTCACCGGGGCCGGTCTGGCCCGCAGCGAGGTGGAGGGTGGCTCGGCTCGCGAGGACCTCGGGGTCGTCCGGGTCCTCCGCGAGGCGCTCGTCCAACAGGCTCACCGCCTCGTCGCGCCGGCCGAGGGAGGTCAGGGCCGCCGCCTCGACCGCGCACAGGGAGCCGAA